>JAJDEC010000209.1 GCA_029259995.1 Phycisphaerae bacterium | reverse complement strand
TCGGTCCGACGCGAAGACCGCGCGGGCGCCCGAACTGTCCAAGGAGCCGGCCGGCCGTTCCTCGTGTCCAGATGACCTCGCCGTCTCTTGTCAGTTTCTGGATACGCCAGTTCAAGGTGTCACTGACGTACAGGTTCCCGTCCGGGCCGAAGACCAGTCCAAAGGGCTTACCGAGCCCACCGCTGGCAGCGGGTACGAAGGCGTCGATGAACGCACCAGTTACGCCGTTGTAGCGCAGGACGCTGTTGGTGAAGCTACTGCTGACATAGAGGTTGCCGTCCTGCCCGAACACCAGGCCGAAGGGCCCATCCAGCCCGCCGCTGTTCGCGGGAACGAAGGCGTCGATGAATGCGCCGCTCGTGCCGTTGTAGCGGAGGATGTTGTCGGTGGCTGAACTGCTGACGTATAGGTGGCCGTCCGGGCCGAAGACCAATCCGCGGGGGAAGCCCAGCCCGCCGCTGTTGGCGGGAACGAAGGCATCGATGAAAGCGCCGGTCGCGCCGTTGTAGCGCAAGACGCTGCCGTTGCCGTCGCCGCTGATGCTGCTGACGTACAGGTTGCCGTCCGGACCGAAAATCAGGCCAGAGGGAAAAATCAGCCCGCCACTGCCGGCCGGGACGAAGGCATCGATGAATGCGCCGGTCGCGCCGCTGTAGCGCAGAATGCCCCTGGTGCCGGGGTTGCTGACGTACAGGTTGCCGTCCGGGCCGAAGACCAGGCCGGCGGGTTGATCCAATCCGCCGGCACGGGCCAGAACGAATTCGTCGGTGAAGGCGCCTGTCGCGCCTTCATAGCGCAAGACGTTGTGGGTCATCTCACTGCTGACGAGCAGCTGGACTGGCTGGGCCGTGGTGATGGAGGTTGCGAGGAGGACCAACAACAAGCCGGCGATCAGCGGCGCGTTTTGCGTCAATCGGCCAGGCTTTACTGGCGCGGCGCCCAAGCCTTCAATCGTTTCTGTTCGTTGGATCATAAGACTCCCTACTTTGGCGCTTTTCGGAAAACGGCAGACAGGAACAGGATGGCCGAATCCGATTGCTACGATCATACCTGATTCCGCAGACGGCCCGGCGTGAATCGGAATGATGTGCCCCATCGGTCCGAGAATGGAGTGGGCGATCGATTTCGATTTGAGCCGGGTGGACCATGTCCGCAGGACTTGGGGTCACGATTTCGGATGGAGGGGGCGATGGCAACTGGAGTCAGCCCGTAGGGTCCGCTGTGCGGACCAATTGCCTGAGCAAGCCGTGGACCTGTGGGTAGGGAGAAACTCGTCGCGCTTGCATCGCTGCGACTTACGTTCGCACGCATCGCGACTGGTCCGCACAGCGGACCCTACAGGACTACTCCGACTCAATCGAAGCCATCTCCGCGCGCATCTTCTCAATGTACTCTTCGATCAGCGCCTTGCGATAGTCGAGAATATCCTGCGGCAGATCATCTTCGCGCAGCAGAATATCAAACGCGTACGTCTTGTCGGCGCTGGGGACCGTGATCTTGCCGACGTAGGGCGAACGCAGCGAGATCGGTAGCGACGTGCTGGAGCCGCGCTTGATCACGTCCGACAGGCTGACGTTCACGCCGCCACGCTGGATCGAATAGCGAATGCCCGTGTGCGCGCTCAGCAATTCAAACCCCTGGCGGATCGAGTTGTTTCGAAGGGCCAGCGACGTGTGCCGCGCCGTTTCCGGCGGCAGCTTCAGCATCATGCCCGCCTCGAAATTGATCGGTGTCTCCGCCCGGTTCGCCAGATCAAGCAGGATGTCCGCCAGCGGTTCGTTCGTGTAGTTGACCGTGACGCGACGGGCCATGTAGTTGGCGGTTTGTGCCTGCACTGTGCGAATGACGATGTGATCCTCGTTAGGGAACCAGACCCAGCCGAGCGAACCGGCCGCGTCTTCGAGAACCGTCGCGACGGAACCGCCGGCGGACTTGGCCATCTGTTCGGCCAGCAGGGCCGGCGCATCCACTTTGCTCGTGATGCGATAGCGGATCGTGAAGTTCTCCATGGCTTCCGCGGACCATTCCGTCGAGATGCAGCGTTGCAGCGTTTTCAAATCCGCCCATGTGACGCGGCGATTGATTCGCTTCAGCGGCTCGCTTGCCGTGACTGTCACGCCGTCGTTCTCGATGCTGTATTCCAGGCCGAGCGGTTCAAGAATCTGCGGAAGCACGGTCCGCAACGACGCACTGCCGACGTTGATCGTCTTCAGTTTTGTGTTGCTTCCCCATGGGAGGAGGTCCAGCGAGCGCGGATCGACGTCGATCGTGACGCCGGCCGCGCGGCCCAGCTCGGCCAGTGCGTCCGCAACGGGCGATTCATCCGTCCGAAACGAGTCAATCGTCTGATCCAGCGCCTGTGCGACGGCGGCGCCGTTGTCGTCGGCGTGCGTCGGCGACGTGGACACGCATGTCAGCGAGATCGTGAGCAGAGTCGCGAGTGTTCGCACGGTGTTTCCGGATTGGAAGCCGAGCATCTTTCAGGTCCTTTCGTGACGGCGTGCAGCGCGAAAACGGATCGATCGCGATTCGCGATCGACCGCCCTCAATATATTCCTAAGTTGCAATGCGGAATGATTCATTGAATCCGCCACAGGACTATCGCCTGTAACGAACCGGCTATTAGCAGGTTCCACACAATGAAAGATTCCCATCACTTGGAACGATTCCCATGACGTACTTCAACAAAATACAACGCAGGTCGCCGACTGACGACCTGCGCGTTCAATTCAAATGACGGATCGATGTCCTGCATCAGTAGTAGTAGGCTTCAAGCTCCACTTGCATCGAAGCATCCTCCGTCGGCCAGCTTCCATCGACGATCACGGTTCCACCCGCCATGACGCCGGTCTCTGCCGGCGCCGGCGCATCCTCGGGCGACGATTCGTCAAATGTGATCGCGACCATTCCCGAAGCCATCGGTGCGCCCAGTTCGACCTGGACGATCGCCATCGGGGCAGCGGGCGTGACTTTCGCGATCGGGTTCGACGATCCCGCATCCTGATTCCGGACGCCGAAAGGTCCCCAGACGACGATGGCGATCATGGCGGCCGCAGCCAGCGGCGCGACCCACGAGAAGAGGGCCGGCCACTTGATGGTCCGCTGCGATTCTGCCGCCGCCGCTTCGTCGCGCACGGCGTTTGACACGCGCGCATGAAACGCGTCCCAATCCACATCGGGTACGGGACGGCTCAATGTCTCGATGAGCAAATCGGCGTCTTCGTCGGATTCGGCGTCGAGATCCGCTTCATCGCGAATCTCCGCCGCGATCATTCCCGACAGCTCGTCCCAGTCGACGCCCTTCGGCAGGACTGCAAAACGCGAAAGCAGGGCGTCGAGCCGCGCATAAGCGTCGCGCTCGCCCGCCAGGCCTGGATCAGCCGCGATCGCCTGATCGATGACCAGACGCTCTGCGTCCGTCAGCGGATCGGCGCCGCCGCGGCTGATAAGTTCAAGGATGTCCGAAGGGTTTGTGTTCATTCTTCTATCAAATGCGCGAGCGCTTGTTTCAGCGTTTTACGCGCCTGGAAAACGTTCCATTTCACCATTTCGACGCTGCATTCCATGATCTCCGCAACTTCCTTCTGCGGCATTTTCTCGATGGCAAACAACACGAGCGCCATGCGCTGCTTTTCCGGCAACTCGTCCATGGCCGAGCGAATCGCCGATTCGGATTCTTCCGTCTCCATGGCCGAACTCGGCTCGACGCTGTTTCCCTGCCCGGCGGACGCGACGGCTTCGGGAACTCCCGAATCGCCTTCCGCCGTCGCCAGCGACAAATGCGGCTTGCGATCGCGCCGATAGTTCAACGACAGGTTGGACACGATTCGCATGAGCCACGGGCCAAACAACTCCTGGTCCTTCAACGTCGCCAGCGACTTGAAGGACTTGACGAATGCCTTCTGGCAAACGTCCTGGGCGTCCTGGATATTTCCCAGCAGGCGATACGACACGCTCACGGCTCGACGCTGATATCGACCGATCAGCTTGTCGAACGCCTCCAGGCGACCATCGAGCGTGGCGACGACATCCACGGCGTCCTGTTTCCGCTCGCGATCACGAGCTTCGTCCGAGATGTATTTCGCCTTGCTCATTAATAAAGACCCGTCATCTCACGGGCGGTTAGCGTATCATGCGGGAAATCCGCGTGCCCGTTTCGCCTGTGAGACCGGCAGCCGTGTCCGATATTGTCCGTCCTGAGTGCGATGAAGCTAACTTCTTCGGCCTCACGATGTTACATGACGATACGACGCGTCCATGATGACCGCAACCGGGTGATTCCGGGAATTGATACCGGGTATTTCAGTGATCCACGCAGTCCTGGCTGGGAGTAACCCATGTCCGAGCAAACGGAATTCAATCGTCGTCGTTTCCTGCAGTCGTCCGCGTTGGCCCTCGCCGGCGGCCTCGTGTCGCGCGACGCCCTGGCCCAGGTCGAAGACGCCCCATCAAAAGGCAAGGCGGGACGACGACCGATCGTCATCTCGAGCGCCAATGGCGTTCCCGCCGTGGAAGAGGCGATGCGACAGCTACGCGCCGGCG
>JAJDEC010000208.1 GCA_029259995.1 Phycisphaerae bacterium | reverse complement strand
ACGAGAATCGTGTCACCGGCGGAGGCGGCATTGATTGCGCCCTGAATGGTGCCGAAATCGGCGGGCACATTGATCGTTGCGGCGTTGGCCAGCGCCGGCATCGCAAGGGCAATCCCTGCGATCAGTAGATAAGAATACAGGCGTTTCGATCCAATAGCGTACATGACTCACTCCTTCGCTTTCGTGTTGGGGGGAATTTGCGCCATCTGTGGCTCAGTCTTTCCTTAGTAGACGAACCAAGGCACGTCCCGGACTTTTGATTTTCTCAGAATACCCGTCTCTCGGGGCGATCCGATCGCGACGCGCGCAAGAACCACGCGTCAACAGGACCTTGACCAACCCTTTCTCGCGAGGATTCCCTTCGTCGCGGCATTCCAGAGACACAAGGGCGCGGTGATGCCCCATAGCATGCCTCCATTCGGCGATGTAGAAGATACGTGGGGAGAAGATCCTTTGGACAAGGCGGTACGCCGTCCCTACACACGACGCAGTACCCGCGTTCAAGTTTCCCCACTTGCGGCTAATATTATGCCACACGTTTCGTTACCGGACAAGTGATTTGGCAGAAGTCCAGCGAATCTACATCGCACCAAATCTGTTTCGCTGCGTCATGATTCCAAGCGACATCCAGAACCGAACTACACGGATCCACGACCTATAATCTTGAGTATTTTTGGCGATGCCGTCAGGGGCGGCGTTCTGACCCGCAATCCAGCGGATGGGGAGGTTCCTATGAATTCGATTCGTCATTCGTTTGAATGGGGGAATTCTCGACGATAGGCGACGCCGAAAATTCTCGTCGACGTTCAACGCAATCTGCGATGCAAGCTCAAACCGCCGACTCTTCTTCATTCCTGCCGGACAGGAGGTACGCGTGAATCAAGAACTCTGGTCCGATGTCGATGCGTATCTCGTTCAAACGTTGGCGAAGGAAGCTGCCGATCTCGAATGGGTGTTGGCCACCAACGCGGCGGCAGGATTGCCCGCGATCGATGTATCGCCGGCGCAGGGCAAGCTCCTGCAATTGCTCGTTCGCATGTCGAGCGCAGCGCGCGTACTCGAAATCGGCACACTCGGCGGCTACAGCACGATCTGGATGGCCCAGGCGCTTCCCGTGGCCGGCCTGATCATCACGCTTGAAGCGGATTCTCATCATGCCGACGTGGCGCAATCGAATTTCGAACGCGCCAACCTCGAACACCTGATCGAATTGCGGGAAGGACCGGCGACAGATTCACTCGAGTTACTCGTCTCCGAGGGTGGCGACTTGTTTGACCTGATGTTCATCGATGCGGACAAGCCGAACAATCCGACGTACTTCGAGTACTGCATGGATCTGACGCGCCCCGGCGGATTCGTTCTGTTCGACAACGTGATTCGAGAAGGCAGGATCATTGACGAGTCCAGCGACGACGATCGAGTACTGGGTGTACGAAGCCTGTTTGAGATGATTCGCGACGACACGCGCGTCAGCGCAACGGCGATTCAAACTGTCGGAGCCAAAGGTCACGACGGATTCCTGTTGCTTCGCGTCAACGAGTAGCGGCGAATTCGAATCGACCGCATTTCGAAATACACGACATTCCGCAAAGTACCCTGTGATTCCGACTCGGGATTGAGGGTTTTCGATTCGCGTCCCCCGGACGGATTGCCCGGTGCACATCCGCCTCAGAAATCACATCCGTCGCGGATCTGCCAAGAATCGCCGTTTGTTTCCCGGGCAACGCGGATCGACAGAAATTCCGCGAGCTGGCCCGCCGCCCCTATTGCATCAATTCGGAATTGTTAAAGAATCCTCAAGAGCCACGCGGATTTACTCGCGGCGCCGGGCGGCGCCCGAACCATGCGGCAACAGGTCTGTGCCGCGCAATACTTCGAATCGGAGTCGAAATGCGAAATCACGCTCTCTTGATCGGACTGATTTTCTGTATCACTTCAGGCGAGGGATGCGGACTCAGGGAGATTCGAAGCAAGACCAAGGCCGGCGTCGAATATCGCCAGAAGAATGTGGACAAGTCAACTCACGAAAGGTATCTGGCTCAGGAGTCCGTGCAGTTCAAGTGGGATAACGGCGTTGACACATCCGTCATTTATCGGCGCCGCGATCTGTCGGATAACGTGTCCGGCGATCACGACGACGGCGTCTGGTTCGAGGTATCCGTACCTATCTGGAAGGCCAAGCCGAAACCCGATCAAACAGTGGCGCGTGTGGAACATCTCGAACGGCGAATCCAGGAGCTTGAAGCGCGACTCGCACAGATTGGATCGGCGCACAACGAGACGGAATCGATGGCGACTGCCGATGCCCGCGCCGACGCCGTGAACTGAAGAAATGGCCGATCGTTCACTGGGTTGCGAGCCATCGATCCATGTAATCAAATGGATCGCCGACATTCGCCGCCGCCTGTCGGTAGACGATCAGCGTCGTTGCCCAATCCCGCCCGTTCGCCTCGAAGACGTCATCAAACAAAGTCTGTCGCTCGTTGTATCGTTGATACAGAAGCACAAACGCATTGCTTTCGGGCATTTCGCTCAGAAGCCCGTACCGGAGCGGAAGCTGAAGCTGAGGCACGACGCTGGTTGCAAACGTCGCCCGTGCTTCAGCGAACATCTGCGATTTGCGCACACGCAGTTCGTCCGCAGTAATTCCCGTCGAGTACATCGATTCGAGGCGATCGGCAAAGTCAAGCATGAACGCAGTCACGAGATCGTCGTCGTCGTATCGTGCGACCGCCTCGGCGGTTCGCGTTGACTCGGCGCCGTCGCGAGCCTCGAAGTAGTCGAGTGCCGCGCGCCGACCGACATAAGTCGCGACGCTCTCGTTGAAACGATTGTCGAGATCGGTTCCGTCATCAGGGCGGCCGACGGTCCGATGCGTCAATTCGTGAAAGACGAGCGTGGCCAGATCGATTTCATCTCGATTGAGCATCGGAGACAAGACGGGATTCGGCAGAACGGCAAGGCTATAGGCATCCAGTTCATACAGAAACGCATCGTATCCCAGGAACTCCAGTTCGATCACTTTCATGTCCGCCCGGAATTGATCGAAGTAACTCAGGAAGGGAATCGACCCGAAAATAGGGAATTCCCATTGCAGCGGCTCCAGCGAATCGCCGCGCGCGGCGGAAACGCTGTAGGCAACGGGCGATCCCCGGCCGTCGTAGTACGTCGCAAACGAGGATTCGACATTGAGCCGCACTCTGTCGCGCGCGAATCCTCGCAGGTCCACGACCATCTCGAGTTTCTCGCGCGATGCGATCGGCGTCTCGATGTTCGAAATGGCTTCCTCGATCGGAATCGAACCGAACAGTATCTCCGCCTGGCCTTCCACGGCGTGGAATGCGTAGAAAACATCGAAGCCGCAGCCCGCCGACGAAAGCACGAATGCCGAAAACAGGAGCATCAGTCGCATCATGCCCTCCATCGTATTCAAGAGGTGCTTTGAATTGCAATCCGACGCCTCATTCTCACAACACGCTTGTCGCGAACGTATGCAGCCAATCCGCTGGACAGCCCCAGGATGCCCTGAGCAAGCCCTTGAGAGGAAACCCTCCGCAGAGGGCGCATCGTTGCTGTCGGCGCCAACGCCGCAATCGCGGATTCGCCGGCGGCCGGACATTGCAAGAAGGGGCGTGACGCCATGTTCACACTGATGAATCTCGACGTTCGAACACGTTTCTACATGATGGATGAATTGCGGCTGGACGTCGCGGAAGGACGTCTTTATGAGAGTCCGCGTTTGAGCCTTGCGGGCAATTCCGTTTACCTCAATCTCCTTCGCGACGCGATTGCGACGGGCTCGCCAGAGTCGCTGATTGCCTCGCTGAACAGTCCCCGCTATTTCAACACGACTGAGCGACGACGCACGGAAAACGGCGGCACGAAAGAGGTCCGAATTCCTGCGACAGCAGCCGAGACACTCGGCGAAGGCGAGTTCAATCGCTTTTACATTCGCGGGCTATGCGTGCGTGCAATTGAAAACAGAATCGATCGACTCATCGTCTATCGCGCGAAAGCCGTCGATGCGCCGAGAAGCGAGTCTCAGCAACATATCGGCGACGCCATCGACCCTCGATCACTCCTAACGGACGTGCGAGCGCGAGCCGACACAATGTTCGGTATTCCGAACGGGCCGAATTCGGGGCTCAGTGTTCGGCTTCCGATGGATGTGCCCGCCACGATTCCACGATGACTCCGGACTGCTCCGCGTGCGCGTGCAGAAACCCTCAGCGTTCGATGACGAACCAGACGGGCGCCGTTTGCACGCCCAGTTCGCCGAGGTAGGTTCGCTTCTTGAATTTTCCCTTGCTGTCGCGAACGGGATCGGATTCGACGACGACGCGCGCGGGAAAGGGGCTGCCGAAGGGGATCCCCGATTCGGCGAGGCTGAGCGACGCTTCAAACCGTCGATGACCCTGCTTCACGCTGGACGCACCAAATGCGTGTTGATAGATACTCCAGTCATTGATGGCGTACTTCTTCCATCGCTCATCCTTGCTCGTCGGCGGATCGCCCTGCCATCGTACCTCTGTTTGTCGGATACCACCGAGCTTCTCGCTCGACTTCCCGACGTGAATTCGCTCGTTGACGATCAGCGGCGAAATATTCAAGTGATAGTAGAAGCGAAACTGATCGTATCCGTCTCTTGTCGTGTCACCGGGAACGTCGCACGCGAGATAGAGATTCTCGTCCGTCGACATCACAAAGAGCGTCGTGTCTGCACCGTCCACGCCGATGGCGATGCGCGCCGCCTGATCCCATTCGCCCTCACCAAAGCGACCATCAAGCGTCGGCGTCGAATTCACGACGGGAATACGAAACGTTTTCGTACCGGCAGGGGCCTGGACACTTGCCGCGATCTGACTGCGAAGGCGCTTGATTCGCGACTCTTCCTCGAAGTCCTGAAATCCGCGACCGCTGGCGTTCGTCTTGTATGCAACATAGTCATCGTTGGCGAGCTTGGCTTCGTAGGCGCTGCGGAGCGCGTCATGTTCCGCCGCCGCCGTGTCGATCTGCACAGGCGCTCCCACTTCGGCCCGAACGGCCTTGGGTCCCGTGGACGCTCGAAACGCAACAAACCCGATCACACCCGCGGCGATCAGGACCGCGACGGCAAAAATTTGAAATCGATGCATAACTGGCTCCATTGCCTCGAAAACACATGCGACGGTCCGAGAATCCGATACGCCCGATACCAAAGGGCGCGGTTCTTCCGGCCGCCTGTCGAGTAACTCGACCAGACATGACGGACGCTTGACGTGGATCAGTCGGAGGCGCTCAATCTGGCCGCAGGGTCCACTAAGTCCCTGAGAGACTCGAAACAACAATGCTGGATCACGATCCACGGACTGGTTCTCTCGGCGTCGGCGCGACGGCCGGATCGTGCGGGCCGATGGTTTCGGGACGGACGATTTGATCGCTTGACAGAAAATCCCGACAAAGCTACCTTTACCGAGCTCTCGGCATCTTGGGCCGAGATGTCCGAAAATCAGCATCCGGGGCTGTAGCTCAATTGGTTAGAGCGCCGGCCTGTCACGCCGGAGGTTGCGGGTTCGAGTCCCGTCAGCCTCGTTTCCCGGAGCTGGTTTTCAGGCCCGATACGAGTTGCATCCTCCCTTGATTCATAAACTTACGACATGTATCATTGCATGCCGCTAAGGCGATCGATCGGATCGCTGGACATGAATTGAGGGGAATCCTGGCAATCGAATGTGCCGATGGTCGCCGTCAGGCGGCGGTCGAATCCTCTCCTCTTCATATCAAGTCATCCGACACGCTGGCGGCGGGGCTTGCGACGACGCGACACGATCGCGGGCGCGACGACTGCCAATCGTGCCGATGTGAATCGTCTCATTTCGTCACCTGTCTTTCTCGGGGGAAACTTAACCAGAGGCTCGGATGCCACACACGTCAATAAGGCGTCCAAGGTGCGCCTTGGGATCGAATGTGTCGAACCGAGTCCTGACGTCAGGGGCGATCGATTGCGTGCGGGGGCATGAGTCGTGCAATCACTGGGCTGGTATCGAAATCGTCTGTTATCCATGCAACCGGGCGAAATCGCCTGGCGCGTGTCGAATCTTGTCCGCGACAAGATCGATCGCGTGCTGCTGTCGCGTCGGCAGCGGACACTGGCGCCGCTTCCGGGCAAGCGAGCCGGTTTACCATCTGACGATCCCACACTGACAAGTCTCCTTCCGCTGATTCCGGACGCCGATGGCCGAACGGCCCTGCACTCAGAGTGGCGCACAACGCTGATCGCCGAAGCCGACGAGATCCTTCAACATCGAATTCAGCTGATCGGAAGCCGCCGCGTCGACGTCGGAATGCCGATCCGCTGGAACCACGAATACAACAAGAACGCAGCGACACCGACGACGTATGCCGGCGACATCGACTATCGCGACTACGACGCGACGGGCGACTGCAAATGGGTCTGGGAGCTGAACCGCCATCATCATCTGGTCGTCCTGGGCCGCGCCTTCCGCGCGACGGGAAACATCGTCTACGCGCAGGAAGTCGTGGATCA
>JAJDEC010000207.1 GCA_029259995.1 Phycisphaerae bacterium | reverse complement strand
CCTTCGAGCATCCAGGCGCGCGATGAATTCAATCCATCCAGATGGACGAGATGGCCGTCGCTGCGATCCGTGACGACGGCGACGGGAAGCCAGTCTGCCGAACCATCGATGGGCAACTCCGGTAGAAACGCGCCGAGCCATGCGGCGAATTCGACGGGCGGGAGGATGCGGCGCATGACGTCTGCCTCGGCGATGGCGGGTGAGAGGAAGTCGTGACCGCTGGGTTCGAAGGCGAGATTGGCGCCGCGATCGCGCAGGTAGAAGTGTCGTGATCGCGATTCGACGAGTTTGAGCGCGTCGTTGTCGCCGCGAACTTTCGCCCAGTCGTAGATTAATCCCAATGCGAATGCCGTCTGGTCGTGCGTGCCCGTACGCACGGGATGTGAGAGTTTGGGCAGCCAGTTGGTCAGTCGCTGAACGGCCATCGTCTCAAGTGGTTCGAGGCGCTTTGCCCATTCGCGTGCCTGCGGGTCGTCCCACTCGTGCAATTCGGCGCAGAGCTGGAGAAACCAGGCGAGGCCGTAGGGGCGTTCGAAGCCCTTGCGTCCTTTGCCCGAGAGGTAGGCGACTTCTCCGGCGACGTTGGCTTCCGTGAAGCTTTGGGCGAGCAGTGCGCGGGCGCGCTCGGCGAAGGGGGCTTCGGGATGCAGCCGGATCAGCCGGACGAGCATCCAGTGACCATGGACGGCGGAATGCCAGTCGAAGCAGCCGTAGAAGATGGGCGTCAGTTCGCGCGGCGTCTTCGCGTCGGCGTCGGACTGGAGAACGTGGGAGAGTTTGTAGGGATAGGGTTTGTGGACGCAGTCGATGGCCATTTCGGCGAATGGCGTGACGGCCGCGAGATTGTCGGCGCTGTTCGCGGGGGCGTCATTGGCCCACGCTGGGGCGGAGGGCATCGCACTGGCGGCAATCAGGAAGATCGCCGACTGGATGAGCCCGTTATGACTTCGATTACCCATGGGTACTCCCATTTTCAATCCGATCAGGGACACATTGAGCCATTCTAACGGCGTCCGGATTTCGCGATGGGACGGGTGCCCCGCATCGCAAATTCGATTTTTCGCCTACAATGCGACTTTGCGGGCGACTGTGCCCGCTCGAGAGAACAGATGCCCAAGCAACGAATCCAGAAAATCCTTGCCGCCGCCGGCTTCGGCTCACGCCGTGCCTGCGAGCAACTTGTTGAAGACGGCCGCGTCGAAGTGGACGGAATAGTCGTTACGGACCTTCCCGTTGTCGTCGATCCGGCTGTCAACAAGATCAAGGTCGATGAGAAGCCGATCCGCGTTCAGAAGTTCGTCTACTTCGTGCTCAACAAGCCGAAGGGTTATTTCTGTACGAACAGTGATCCCGACGGTCGCCGTCGCGCGATTGATCTGATGGTCGGCGTTCGTGAGCGCGTCTTTCCCGTCGGTCGCCTCGACGCGGAAACGATGGGCCTGCTCATCATGACGAACGACGGCGATTTGGCGATGAAGCTGACGCATCCAAAGTTTCAGACGCCGAAGACTTATCGCGCCGAAGTGCGGGGCCAGCCGACGATCGAAGCGCTCGACAAATTGCGAAAGGGCGTCTGGCTCGCGGATGGTCGAACGGGTCCTGCGGAGATTTCGGTCATTCACTCGTCACGCAAGAATTCCGTTCTTGAGATCACGCTTCGCGAAGGGCGCAATCGAGAGATTCGGCGCATACTCGCGCGATTCGGACATCCCGTGAATCGACTGACGCGCATCAAGATGGGGCGGATTTCGACAAAGAAGCTGCCGCTCGGTTCCTATCGAACCTTGTCGGAAGAGGAAGTGAAGTACCTCTATCGAATGGCGGACGGTTTGGAGAAGGGCGACGACGCGCCGATTCGCGCCGGCAGTCGGGAACGAGTGACGAAGACAGGCCGTCGGAGAACAGGGACGACTCGGCTTGGCGGTCGCTCATCGAGTATTCGCGGCCGTCGCAGCGCAGACAAGAAGAAGAAGATCAAGCGAAACGCTCGCGCGGGCGGATCGAATACCACGACGACCAAGCCGCACAAGCTGGAGGCCGAACTCGTCGCGAAGAAGGCTGACAAGAAAGTCGCCGAAAAAACGACCAGGAAAGTCACGAAGAAGACGCCTAGGAAGCAACCGCAGAAGCCTGCGCAGAAGTCCGCGGAGAAACCAACCAAGAAGGCCCCTCAGAAAGCCCGCGCAGGCAAGGGCGCGGAACGCGAAACGACATTCATTCCGAGCGGCGGTCGGAAGAAGCGCCGAATTATCTCAACAGACTAGATTTGTGCCTCACGGATTCGTGCGGATTTGAATTCGGGGGGAGTGCGGGCATCTTGCCCGCATGAATCCGCAATACTGGTAGGCTCATTCATCGCCGACGGCGTCGGCGGGAAGCGAGAATGCCAGTTCTCGCACCATTTCGGAAAGATCTTCCTGATTGATCGGCGCACACACGATGTACGTCGTGGCTTTGCCGTTCCAGGCAACGATGCTCTGATTCTGGCAGTTGCCCTGCGGTGTGAACGCAAACGGATTCCGCAGCGTCGCATCGGCGAGCAGTCCATCGGCGCCATTCCAGTGCGGAACACTGAAGAAGGACAACCGCGTCCCGTAGGCGTGATTGACGTACATCAAGTGGGCCGTTGCGCCGTGGACTTCACGATCGGGGGAGCAGACGGCGGCGGATTCAAACTCGTAGCCAAAGCCCGTCAGGTCCGGGGCGGCGATCGCCACTTGATCGCCGAGTCGGCTGGCGAGCTCAAGGGACGCCGACTCACGATCGGAGGGCAGGCCGGCCAGTTGATGGGCCTGTTGGTTGCAACTCTCGACACACTTGTTGTGGCGAACCACGACGCCGCGCATTTTCAGATCGGCAGAGTCAATGTCGAAATCGGCCGAACTCGCCAAACCGCCGCGCAGGCTTTCGCCGGGGCCCACAATACCCGTCGCCCATAGGCTGAGCACAGTGATGACGACGCAGGCCGCCATGGCCGAGACGCGAAGCAGCGGTCGATCGGCGAACGGCCCCGCCAGCGACGCTGCGCGCTTCCGCGATTTTTTCGATGGTTCTATGGCCGATCGAATTCGCGACTCGAGACCGGCCGGAATGGCAACGCGCGCGGCCGACGCGACGATGAGCGACTTCAGGGCATTGTGTTGATCGACAATGCGGCTGCACTCGTGGCACATCTTGAGATGGTCCAGCAAGTCGCAGTTCGACTTGACGTCGATCTGGCCGTCGGCGAAGGCATGCAGGTATTTTCTAAACTGATGGCAATTCATTGTTGCGTATCTAATCCACGTTCAATTCGTCGTTCCGTCGCAAAATCGCTCAATGCGTCCGCCAGTTTACGCCGGGCTCGATAGAGCCGGCTCATGACGGTCCCGATGGCACATTCCATCACATCGGCAATTTCCTGATAACTCAAGTCTCCGAGCGCCCAGAGGACAATCACCTCTCGATACTCGGGAGACAACTCCAACAGGGCGTTTCGCAGCTCCTCGTCAAAGTTGTCCCAGTTCACGCCGTCGGCGACGTCCGGCCAATCCGACGCCGGCTGCAGGTCCGCCGCGATGTCGTCGAGACTCAGGTCATCGAACAACGTCGGCGCTCGCGCGGCTCTTTCCCGATTCGTGTAGAAGACGTTGTGCAGGATCTTGATCAGCCAGGGTTTCGCCCCGTATTCCCGCAATTCGAACTTCGAGAACGATCGATGCGCTCGAAGAAACGTCTCCTGGACCAGGTCCTCCGCTTCGACCGGTCGGCCGCACAGTTTGACCGCCATTCGGTATACGATGTCGAGATGACACAGCACCTCTTGTTCGAATCTTCGATTCGACTTGTCAGACATCTCTACCCCAGGGTCGGCTGGTCGTAGGCGGAGGCAAAAGCCCCTACCTTAATGAAACCAGCGGCTGAATGTGCATATTCCCGCGTTCTTGGGTCCATTAGCGCAGGTTTCAGGTGCCTGAGTCAAGACCCCCGACGGCATCGCCGGAAATCGCGCTTTGATCCGGCAGCGGGCGGCGACTAGCATGACCCCGTTTGCGGGCAGGAATCGGCTTTCTACCGCCAGGAACAGGGAATATGAGCGTCGAACGCTAATGTCAGATCAGTACGTCGAAGATCGAAAAAAGAAACTTACCGAATTGGCTGATCTCGGGATCGACCCATATGGCGGCCGGTTTCCGGACGTCACGGCGAACGCGGAATTACGTAATCTCGCCGAGGCCGCCGGTCTTGAGGCCGGGGCGAGCGATGAAACCTCGACCCATCGGGCGGCCGGGCGGGTTCGTCTTCGGCGAGTCATGGGCTCGATTGCCTTCCTGACGTTGCGGGATTCCACAGGCGATCTCCAGATCGGTCTCCAGAAAAAGCAGGTCGAACCCGAGACGTGGAAGACGCTCAAGATGCTGGATCTGGGTGACATTTGCGGATTTGACGGCCATCTCGGCAAGACGAAAACAGGCGAAATCACGCTCTGGGCCAGGTCGTTGACGTATCTGACGAAGAGCCTGCGGCCGCCGCCCGAGAAATTCCACGGCCTGACGGACATCGACGCGCGCTATCGACAGCG
>JAJDEC010000206.1 GCA_029259995.1 Phycisphaerae bacterium | reverse complement strand
CCTCGCGTTCAGCGAAAGTCGCCAATCCCAACGCGACGCCCGCGACAACCATGACGATTCACGAAGCGCTGGAACCACTCAAGGAGGCGATCGGAAAACTCGCCGACTTCAAGCGCCCCGCGATGCCGAATTTCAAGCCATCAACGGATACAGCCATCGCAGCCGATACCGCCCCGACGACGACCATCGCTTCTTCACCGATCCAGAAGTCGAATCCCATCGTCGCCCGCCCCATCGTGATATCTGCCCCGGCGACGACGGCTGCGAAGACCGCGGCACGCCCGATCGCGACGACGGTTCGCACGCCCGCTGATCCGACGCGCGGCAGCGGTCTCGTCGTTCCGATGCCGGGCACCGTCGCAAACTCGAACAGCGACAATGGAACATCGCATCCGTGGCGAACCCTTGGCGCGGGCAACGCCGCGGCAAACGGCCAGACATGGACACTTCCCGAGGCCAAGGCCACGGTCAGCGCCAAGCCCATCGAGACGGCAAAGCCGGCCGGTGGCCCGATCCTGGTGACGGTTCCCGAAAAGGATGAACTGCCCGCGGACTGATTCGCCGATTCGCACAGCGCACGAACGATTGATCAAACGAGCAAGGCCGTCGAGTCTCGAAGGACTCGACGGCCTTGTTTTGTTTTGAGATATACGCGCGACAAGCGTGCGCGCTCAGCGATTCGCCATTACGCAAGATGCTTGAGAAATGTTTCGTTGTCCGGGAACTTTGCGAGTTCCTCGAGCATGGTTTCCATCTGCTTTGCAGGTTGCATAGACAACAGCCGACGGCGAATGCGCGTGACTTTCTCGTAGACTTCGTCGCCGAGCAGCATTTCTTCCTTGCGCGTGCCCGACGCACTGAGATTGACGGCCGGATAGAGTCGCAGATTCGACAAATCCCGCGAGAGCACCAACTCCATGTTGCCCGTGCCCTTGAATTCCTGGAAGATGAACTCGTCCATCCGGCTGCCCGTCTCGATCAGGACGGATGCGATGATCGTCAGGCTTCCGCCGTTCTCAATCTTTCGCGCGGCGCCGAACGTCTGCTTCGGAATCTCCAACGCTCGAATGTCGAGGCCACCCGTCATGGTTCGTCCGCTGCTGCCGACGAGCGTGTTGTGGGCGCGCCCGAGACGCGTCAACGAATCCATGAGAATGATGACGTCCCGCCCCATCTCGACAGCCCGCTTCGCCTTTTCGATCGCGAGACGCGTGATTCTTGCGTGATTCTTCGCATCATGGTCGTTACTCGAGAAAACGACTTCGGGGCCGCCGTTGTGCCAGCCGGACTTGTCCTTGCAGACTTCGCGGCGCATTTCCGTCACTTCTTCCGGTCGCTCATCCACCAGCAGCATCATCAGGAGCGCATCGGGATGGTTCACCTGAATGCCTGCCGCCATGTGCTGGAGCAGGACGGTCTTTCCCGTTCGCGGCGGCGCAACGATCAACGCACGCTGTCCGCGGCCGATCGGCGCAAACAGGTCGACGACGCGCATCGATACCGGTCCTCCGTTGGTTTCAAACTTCAACTGCTCGATGGGATGAACGACACTGAGCTGGTCGAACGGCGTGATCTCTCCCCATGCTTTGGCCTCCTGGCCGCCGATGCGATCGACGCGTTGAATGATCGGCTTTCCGCCGTTCCGGCTGCGGCCGCGCACGCCTTCGATGTATTCGCCGCCGCGCAATTTCAGAGCCTTGATGGCATCGCGCGTTACTTGCGGGTTGGCGCCGATGGCGGCGTAATTCTTGGCAGGATCGCGGAGGTAACCGACACCGTTGTCCATCAGTTCGAGAGTACCCGCCGCCACGTTTCCGTTCGTTTGACTCATACTTGCTAATCCAAAGTGCTCGCCGTCGCGGCGACTGTGATCGTTTGATCGTGCTAGGGGAAGATGCCGTACGCACATATCGCCAACTCATGCACGGCGATGTGCGAATTGACCTGTCCTGGGAATACTTCGGCAGAAAATGGGGCAAACATCCTGCAAGGAGGCCCGGAGAGAAAACTGCCAAGTGCCGGGATGGGTCGAGACTGCCCACGTCACAGTAAGGCGGTCCGAAGAGTACACAATTATACCGACTATGCCGATTTTCGCTAATGGCAGCCCATCCGCCGTCTGGGTCCGAGATTCAATCCGGCCGCAACGAGCCCTCTGCAACCGCCGCGGGCCCTGCATTGTGAGAATTAGTCAATATCTGACGTCAAACCCGCGAAACTCGCCTGTCGCGCCCCGTTCGAAGGCAGATACATCCCGAATGTTGCGATTCAATGCGTTCAGGATGCCGCATTGGAATCGATCGATTTCGGCATCGGAGCCTTCCACGACCAATTCAACGCGGCCGTCCGCAAGATTGCGGACATAGCCTTTGACATCAAAGTCCTTCGCCACGTGACACGTGGTATATCGAAACCCGACGCCCTGAACCCGTCCCGAATAGAGGATCTCGCGACGGATCCATTTCGTGTCATTGGATTCGTCCGCCATCGTCAATCGTCCGCGGAACGAACCTGCACTTTGTGACCTTTCGTCTGAGGACTCTTCGGGACCTTGATCGACAAGACGCCCGCCTTGAACGACGCCGACACCGTCTGATCCTCGACATCCTGCGCGAAACCGAAGCTTCGACAGAAGCTGCCGTATCGGCATTCGCCGCGCAGGCGCCGCACGCTCTCGGGCGGCTCGTCCGGCACCATCTTGACGCCCTTGATCGTGACCTCGTTGTTCAGAATCGACACGTCCACATCTTCGGCCGCGACGCCCGGCAGTTCCACGCGCAAATGATAGGAATCCGGGTGCTCGATGACGTCGAGCCGCGGCGCCCAGTCCTGCCCGTCGAGCGGCGCCGTCGAGACGCCGCCGTGCATCACGCGATCCAGGAGTCGATCGAACTCACCGCGAACATCGTTCATTGAATAAGGCAGATCTGACGGAAATGAGAAAAGTGGCATGGCGATATCCTCTCTGAAGCGATTCACTTCGACAATCGTATTATATCACGGGAGCCCGGACGATGCCGCAGATCGCTGCCGCAACGCTTCGTAAAAAAGCACGGCCGCCGTCGCCGACACGTTGAGGCTGTCGATCTTTCCGTGCATCGGCAGGCCAATCGCGCGGCAGGCGTCGCCCCGCCAGACATCGCTGATCCCCGATGCCTCGGCCCCCAAAACGATCGCAAAACGGCCCGTGTACAACGCCGAAGTATAGGACGCTTCGGCGTCCGGCGTGGCGACGAAGACGGAGACGTTCGCGGCCCGAAGCCATGCATATGCGTCCGCGCTCGTTGCCTCGAAGAGCGGCACAGTGAACACGGCGCCGAGACTGGCGCGAATCGCATTCGCCCCGTAGATGTCGCCGCGCGCGTCCGATGCGATGACGGCAGTCACGCCCGCCGCGTCCGCCGTCCGTAGAATCGCCCCCAGGTTTCCAGGTTTTTCGACGCACTCCACGACGGCGATCATCGAATCCTCACGCAGCGTCAACGAGTCCAGTCCGGGCGTCGGTCGTCGCGCGACGGCGACGATGCCGTCATCGCGCTCGCCGTATCGCAATTTGCCGTAGGCCGCCGCAGATGTGTGGACGATGTCTGCGCCGGCGTTCTTCAATCGCACGACGCAGGCATTCGCATCCGCGCTGATGAGAAGATCCTGACAGACGAATGCCTCGACCACTTCGATGCCGCCGTCAATCGCCCGCATCAGTTCACGGGCGCCGTCGATCAGGATCATCCCCGACTGCTTTCGAGCCCGCCGATCCCGAAGCCGGGCCGTGGCCTTGATTCTCGCGTTCTGCGGACTCTCAATGTAATCAGCCATACCGGAAGATTCGTCGATCCGACCGACATCCGTCAAGTCGACTGACGATTCCCGCCTGCCCGTCTCCGTACACCTGCGTCATCGCTTAGCTGTCCGTCGTGAAAATGATTCGAGGTCAGCGGCGCGACATTTCGCGTCAGATCGAAAGAGCGAAATGGAGACGAATCCTAAAGACTCGATTTGACACGGATTTCCGTGGACTGTGATTTGAACGGACTCGCCCCGTACGCTGAAAGCGTGCCATGTGTGAGCCCAGGGCAAGTGCAGCCCGCGAAGCGGGCAAACGCAGCCCAGGGTTACGGATCAATCCATGAACCGAGCACTGAAGGTGCGCTACAAACCAAACGCTGTCGCGAGCCTCGCAGCAAACACGAAATCATCGCATGCATGAATTCACGCCTTGGAATTCCGCGATGAACCAAAGATTCGCTGCGTTTCGTGTATGACGAGCTGGCGTGAATTGGCCGACGATGGATCAAATGACTGTTGCCACGGTCCGCTAGAAGTTGGACCAGCGCGTCAACATCATCGCACGTCGAATCCGCCGCAGCCAGATGATCAATAATGCGGGGACTGAAATAAGCACGAAGATCAACTCCGCGCTGAAAAAATAAACGCCAAGGAAGTCCCGAAGGAATTTCGTCATCCAATCGTCAAAAAGAACCAACGTCCACGCGAGCCCCATGAAGTAGATCCAGATCACCAGCAAGAACGACGACTCATACTGCAGGACTTTGCTCACGTGGGCAAAGACTGGAACAATGCGCCAAAACAAGGCGAAGACGCAGGCGATCGCACCGACGACGAAGTTGATCGCCCAGGCAACGATGCAAGGGACGAGGAAGCCGAACGACGTCACACCGACAAACTCGTCGATGCCGAAGTTCCGCTCTTCTTTGATAAACATCCCCAGGATGGAGACACACGACGCCACGCCGATCGCGATGCAATTCCAGAACGCGAATCGAAACGCGTAACCCTCGCCCTTTCGCATCGTGAGCTGCTGATAGAATGCCGTCGGCTGGAAGACGAGCGTTCGATTGGCCCCCAGCCAAGAGGCCAACGTCACGGACGTCTCCCACTCAACGCCGACTCGCCGCGCTGATAGATCGAGCGAGTGGGCCGTCGCGATGCCGCATTCGGAACAACGACCGTCCGCCGACACATGCGTCAAGTCGTATCCGCATTCATCACAACGAAGCGGCTGCAGGGGCAGGACATCCGTCGTTCTCGCGCCGATCCCCGCACGTACCAGCCAAAAGAAAAGCAGTCCCGCCGCAAGAAAGCCCAGCCAGACGGTCCCGCCTTCGAGGTACTCCTCATACCACAATTCCTGCGTTCCCGTCGCCCAGCGTTGTTCGCGCATGTCGTTCACGAGCACCACGAGCGATCCGATCGCAGCGACCAGCACACTGGCAGGTCCGACAACGGCGCCGGCAACGACGACGGATCGAAGATACGATCGAAATGCCCCGCCGAACCGATGGACAACCGGCAGGAGCGTCCAGCCCAGCACGATCGATCCGACAAGCCCCCAGACCACGGCGAACACCAGAATGACGATCGTCGTCACGACGGGGGAGAATTCGGGCGTTGCCAGCATTGACCACGACTCGACGAAGGTGCGTTCGCTGACTTGTTGGGTATTGTTGACTGAAAGGGACCAATTGTGATATCGCAACCCGTCAAGTACGAATAGCAGCACGCTCGTCGCGCCGATCAATCCGCTTCCCAGGAGGATCGACAACATCCCGAACCAGGGCGAACGTGACACAGCGAAACCGCACTTCGACGGCCGGAACATGTAGAACCATGGACCGAACATGGCGCGCCACCAGGCAATGGGCCCGTCGGGCGTGGGACTTTTCGGCTCGCCGGGCAGAATCGCGATCGCGATGGGTACGTCCGGCGTCGCGTTCACTTCGCTTTCGGATTGGGCGTCACTCAAGACATCTCACCATCGTTGTCGAACAGTAGCAGACATTTCACTGATTGAGATGCGATCGGTCCTGTCAGAAGTTTGCAAACCGCGTCGCCAGGATCGCGCGTCGCCATCGCAGCAACCACAGCCCGAATACGCCCCCAATTGCGCCCAACATGATAATTGGCTCCAATATGAAATTGCGCCGGGTCATCAACATGTACAGCTCCGACATCCAGCTGCCGTGAATCACAAAGCTCCAGCCAAGCACATTCCCGATGAACACAAACATCCACAGGTAAGCGGACTCGTATTGCCAGATCTTGCTGATCAATGCGAAGGGCCGCGACTGCCGTCTGAACAGGACGAGCGTCGCGACGATCGCACCGACAAACGTGTGAAAGAGCCACGCCCCAATGCCTGCCAGGAGCGTTCCGTTGATGATCGGATTCAGCATGAATTGCCATTGCGCGAATTCTTCCATTCGGTATCTGGTCATCAACGTGATCGATACGAATGAGACGACGACGATTCCGACGTAGTTCGAAAAGGCGAAACGAAACCCGAGGGATTCGTCGCCGCGCATGTGCAATCGCTTATAGAATCTCTCGGGACTTCCGATCAAATTCCGATTTACATTGAGCCAGCTTCTCAGACTCGGAGCTCGTTCCCAAGTGATTCCGATTCGTCGGACCGTCGGATCCAGGGAAACGTCCGCCTCCGCACCACATTCCGGACACCGGCCGCCTTCAGGTCGATGCGTCAGATCGTAGCCGCACGCTTCGCACGTCAAGGGCACGATCGGCAGCGCTTCAATGGCACGCGCGCCCATCGCAGCAAGGCGCGTCCAATGTCCCAGAAGCATGATGGAAATCAATGCAGCGGCGAACAATCCGATGAACAACAATTGGATTGACGCGAGAACCTCGTCTGAGAATTCGTCAGCCTCAATGAAGAACGCGTCCTGCCTATCGACCAACACAACGCCGGCCGCGCCGATCGCCGCGACGATGACACTTGCAGGCGCCACGACTGCCGCCGTCGCAAGCGCGGCCCGACCGAACGAACGAAAGGCCGATCCCGAACGATGCACGATCGGCAGCGCCATCCAGGCGGCGATCAGCGACGCGATCCATACCCCCAATGCAGTTGATCCGATCATCATCAACGACACGACGATCGGCGAGAATCGCTCCGATCCCAACGACGTCCACGCTTCAAGACCGGAACGCTGTATAAGCGTTGGCGTGCCGCCGTTGACCCAATTCCATTCGACTTCCCGACACTGCCCCGCCACTGCGACAGAAACGACACAAACGCCGAGCACAAAGACGCCAAACAGAACGGCGCCGATCGCCCATTCGGGCGACGCCGACATGACTCGACCGCACATCGTTGGCCGGAACATGTAACGAAACGGCGCGAACAGGCAGGCCGGTCCAGTCGGCGCTTCCATCGGCTCGGCGCGCGGCGCCGAAGTCTCATGCACTGGGCATTCGACAGCTCCAACGGCTTCGTTCGGCATCATCATCCATTCGGCCCTGAGTTGAAGTCCGTCGGCGCGCCGTCAGGCGTCCATCTTTGCCGGTCCGCGCGATTCCAGATCCGCCGGATCGCGCAGCGACTCCAGTGCGAAATGATCCGTGGTGCGTGCATAGAGATGACCGCCCATTCTGCCCACAGCCTGCAACTTGTCGGCGTCGCACGTCATATCGCCGTCAGACAACACGCCGTCATCCACGTGCACGGCGACGATATCGCCGAACACAACCTGACCGCCGCCGGGGCCTTCCCCCAGCGAGACGACCTGCCGCAATCGACACTCAATGTTGACGGGACTTTCCTTGACGAGCATGGCCTTGACCTTCGTCGCCGCCAGCGGCGTCAGCCCCGCCGGCTCGAATTCGCTGACGCCGTGCGGAAACTCCGTGCTGCAGATGTTCATTCGCTCTGCGATCGCTTCCGTAACGGCGGCAATCACGAACTCACCCGTCGCCTCGATATTGACGAGCGTGTCCTTTTTATTTCCGCTTCGATTGATCGCCGGACAGAAGACGACGACCGGCGGATTGGCCGACATCATGTTGTAGAAGCTGAACGGCGCCAGGTTCGGCTTGCCGTCCGCGCTCATCGTCGACGCAAACGCAATCGGCCGCGGCTGAATGAAAGACAGATACAGGCGATGCATGGCCCGCCAGGAATGCTCGGTTTCGGCTAGATCGATGTACATGGGCTCTGATTCCAATACGAATGGTTCACGTGTCTGCGCGAATGAGGCGATTGGCAACGCGCCTCGACGATTCGCTGATGCAGACGGCGGCGAATACGGACCCGATCATCAACGATTCACTCTATCCGAGATCGGTCCTGACTTGCGTCTCCTTCTGCAGCGCCGCTGCGGCCTCGTTGTACCACGCCGTCAACTGCTCCGCCAACGCATCCGCCGCCATGGCTCTGCTTCGCATCGTCCAGAGTCCGTAGGGATGAAATCGAATGCGCCGAGTGGATCCATCCCCACGCCGAACATGCAGAATCGTGTGCACGACGCCGCCGAGCGCCGCCATGCTCCAAGGATCCACGCGTCGCTCGATTTCCACGAACTGCCCCACGCCGACGTCGAAGTCCTCCGCATCCCCTCGATAACTGATCGTGCCCGGCGTGATCCAGAGCAGCCCTTCGTCATCTTCGACCACGGTCTTTCTGACGCTGCTCTGATCCGGATCCGAAATCCCCATGGCAATGCCTGTCTTGATGAACGACTCAGGCAATCCCCGCGCTCGTTGACGCTTGACCGGCAGCACGCGCTCGATTGGGGAGAAGATGTCAAACAACCCGAGCAGGAGAAACTCGACGATTCCGACGGCAATCGCGATGGCCGCGAAACCGTATTGGTCAGGAATGTTTGCCCGCTCAAAGTAGGGAATCAACGACGCATGCAGCACACAAATCGCAGACACCATGAGCCCGGACATGACAACCAGCATCGCCCCGTAGATGCGCGACTTGAATGCCTTGAAGTAGGGCCTGTCGAATCTCGAAGTGAAGCAGTTCGTTGCGATGATTAACGAATAGGCCCCGACGGCCGCCAGAAAGAAGAAAACCCCGGTCGCATACAGGAGAACTCTCAGAGATTGATTTCCGCCGTTCGACGCGTCGTCTTCGGCTGGCTCAATGGGAGACAG
>JAJDEC010000205.1 GCA_029259995.1 Phycisphaerae bacterium | reverse complement strand
CGTATGAAAGTTCGGGATCGAAAGAATCGGACAGATCGAACGCCGGCGACACGAGTCGCGTCGGTCCGCCGTTGACATCCTGGAAATTCGCAGCCCCCGTTAGGTAGCAGTGGCCCGATCCGTCATAGTCCATTGTCGGATCGCCGAGTTGACCAGTCCCCGACGGGATCACGCGCTCCCAGGCGCCGTTGACGAGATTCTCGTTGACCACAGTCCAGCCCATGTCCGATTCGAAGTCATCGGCGAAGATCGCCGCCGCCGTGCCGACGATCGCCGAATAAAACGCCGCGGGTGCGTTGCGAGGCAGCGTGACGATCGTGCCGTCCGCGGCTTCGGCGCTAACGAAGAACTGCGGATCGCTGACGCACGTCGGTCCCGGCAGCGTCGCGATGTATCGATGGCCGATGTCGTGCACCAGCGGGGCTGTCAGAAATGAACCGGCATCGAATCGATAATGCAACGTGGGTGAACCCGGCAGCAGCGTTTGCGTGCCCTCGATGACATCCACGGGGAACGACGTACCGGAGAGTGGGGAGGCAATCTCCGGCGCGCCGTTGGGAAGGTGGAGTGCGATTGCACTGGGACCATTCCAGATCGCGCCGGTCGCGATCAACGCGTGGCCCTGTGTGCCCACGTTGACTTCCGAGGCGCGAACGCGAATTGTCCACAGACCGACATCGGGTGTCGTCACGTGAACCTGTTCGACATTATTGCGTTCGTCCTTCGCGCCGCCGATGACGCTTTCGCCGTTGGCGAAGACATTTCCGTAGTAAAACTGTCCGCCAGGCGACATGACTTCGAGATCGAGATCGTTGACCCATGCGGGACCGTTGCCGATCCCGACGCCGCCGGGCGGATCGTTGAAGACCATCGTGACTTTCAACGGCTCGTTGTCGCTCGCAACGATCAGGGGGGACTCGACGACATCGCTCGTGGACAGGCCATCGAGATTCCGAACGTCGTCGAGCACCACGAGATAGCGCTGATCGCCGGGCAGGAAGAGGGCATCATCCGCAAGCAGGCGTCCCCAGCCTTCCGTATTGCCTGGATATCCGGGAACGCCCGTGAGGTCGACCGTCGAATTCAGCAGCGTGGCCTTGATGAGCGCCGCACTTGGTGCAATGGAGTCCGCCGCGTTCGGGGCGCCCGTCGGATAGAATCCTTCGAGATAGTACTGTCGGACGAGGACGCCCGCGGCCGCGATGACGGGGGTCGACATCGACGTGCCCGTCAGCAACGTCGTCAGACAAGACGTGACGTTTGCCGATCGCGTGTTGCAGCCGGGGGCGCAGATTTCCGGTTTGCGACGGCCGTCGACCGTCGGTCCTGCGCCGCCGATGCAATATTGATCCTGATCGGGTGCGTCCATCGTCGCACTAACGGACAGGCAGTTTTTTGCATTCTGAGGATTCGTCGCAATCGCGCCGTTGCCGCAGGCGAAGACGACCAGCTCTTCTTCGTTTTCGTAACAGAACACGTCGAGACCGCGCGTGAGACTGCCGTAGTCAACAGCTGTATCGCCCCAGCTGTTCGAGTGCAGCACGGCGCCTTGTAAACTGTGATGTTCGAGTCGCCCGATGATGCCGGGGCCGTCGTGGTTCGGCGTCGTGTTGAGAACGAATCGCGCGTCGTAGGCCAGCCCGCGCGTGTCATCGTTGACGCCGGCGTCGCCGAGAATCGTGCACGCGACGTGGGTTCCGTGTGTGCCCGGGTTTTCGGAGCCGGGCGCGTAGCCGGGCCACGTGTTAATCGCCTGTGCCTTGCGATGCGTTGGACCGACAGGATTCGTGTCGAAGAATGAACAATGCTCGAGATAGACGCCCGTATCCAGGATGCCGACGATCTGCCCGGCGCCCGTCAGGCCGTTGTCGTGGAGCGGTGTGTCGTTCAGTTGATTGCTCTGGACAATCCAGCGATTGCTGCTGTTGTGAAAGACGACTTCTTCCGTGTCTTCGACGAATTGGACTTCGTCAATCATCGCCAGCGATGCAACTGACGCCGACGGGATCGTGATACGCAGGACGGCGTGTCGTCCGACAATGTCGATCCAATGGACTCTTGCGCCGTCGATTGCCTCGATCGCGTCGCGTGCGGCGATCGAGTCGGCGTCGTCGAAGAGAGTGGCGCTCAGGGCTGACACGCCCTGTTCGGCGAGGCTCCGGCGGAGATCCGATTTCCAGACTCGCCTTCCGATGTCGGGATGCAGCTTCCATGCGGGTTGATACGCGCCGATCCAGCGAACGAACGAGAGCGATCGGATCGTTGTCGCATCGAATCCGTCTGGGAGTCTCACGACGAACGCATGTGTTGGAAGATAATCGCCGAGATGAATGCCGGCCCGGGCCAAGGCGTCGCGGCGTGTCGGCGAAAGGGTCGCATTCAACTGAATGACATAGTGGCCGTCGGAAAGCGTTGTCTCTGCCTGACGATGTAATGACGCGGCGGGACCAGGATAAAGAGTGCCTGCCGCCAGCTGGATACTCGTCGAGTGAGTCGTATGAACGACTGGCGCAGACGAGACGCCGGCGCTTCCAGATGACTCAGCCGGGTGAATGCCAAGTCCGATCAGAAGCACCGGCGCCCATACGATGATAGAGCGTCGCTTTGCCATGGAGAGAATCAGTTGCAGATACCAGGCGTCAGGCAGGTCGAGCCGTCGCCCTGGAATAATCCGCCGTTGTTGAGGCACTCGGTCAAAGTGACATCGAAGCATGCCGGGCCACCGGGTTCGCAGCAAGCGCCGAAATCGTCACATGTGCTCGGTTCACAGAATGTATCGTCTCCGTTATAGGTGCCG
>JAJDEC010000204.1 GCA_029259995.1 Phycisphaerae bacterium | reverse complement strand
GCCCCCCGGCGATCACCACGTAATAGAATCCGGAACGGGGCGTTTACCCTTGCAACAACGCCTCGTGGGAATCGCCGATGAAAATTCGCAATGCACTCAAGCCCTTGCTCCTGATCCTTGCCTTGCTGCCGACAGCCGCCGCGCAATCAACCTGCGCGCAGACGCCCGAAGAATTCCTCGGCATCGATGCGATCCTGAATGATGCCGCCGCGTCGCTCAATCTGTCGGGTTACGCGTTCGTCGTCGTGCGCGACGGCGAAACGCTCTACGAGCGCTCCTTCGGCAATATCAACACAGACACGCCCGTCCAACTCGCCTCGGCGACAAAGTGGATGTCCGGCACGCTCATCATGGCGCTCGTCGACCAGGGCGCCATCTCGCTGGACGACACGACGGGCCAATGGCTCGGCTGGACGGGCGACAAGGCGAACATCACGATTCGCCAACTCTTCTCGCACACATCCGGCATCACCCCCGATGCACAGGACTGCATTGGTACGCCGTTCTCCACGCTGCAGGCCTGCGCCGCACAGATCGAAGCGCTGGATCTCGTCGCCGCGCCCGGCGCGGAAATCCACTACGGCGGCAACTCGATGCACGTCGCCGGCGCGCTCTGCGAAGTCGCCACGGGCGAAGCCTGGATCGATCTGTTTCAAACCTTCGTGAAAGCGCCGCTCGGCCTCGTCGCCACGGAATATGGCAGCGACTTCAATCCGCGTATCGCCGGCGGCATGCGCTCCTCCGTCAATGAATACGGCCGCCTCATGCAGATGATGCTCGATAACGGAGAATTCGGCGGCATGACAGTGCTGTCGCCGGCGAGCGTCGATGCGATGCTCGCCAATCAGGCGGGCGATGCCGCCATCGGCTCGATCCCGCCGACGGCGGACGGTCGCTACATGGGCTACGGCATCGGTAACTGGGCCTTCCGCCTGAATGACGACGAAGAAGTGGTTGAGTCTTCCAGCCCCGGATTGTTCGGCTTCAATCCCTGGATCGATCGCGAGCGAAACTACTACGCGATTTTCGCCGTCGTCGATCTGAATGGCCGTGTCGATCCTTTCGTCCGGCAATTGCGCGCAGAAGTGAATGCGATTCTCGATTCCGGCGATCTCGACTGTGACTTCGCCGTGACATCGGCGGACATCCCGTTGATGACGGATGCGCTGACCGACGGGATGGATCCGAACGCCTGCGCGCCGCAAAATGCCGATGTGAATCGCGATGGCAGCATCGACGGTAAGGACATTCGCTCATTCCTCTCGCGGCTGCTCGGCGTGTAGCTCGCGTGCATCACGATCCCTTCTTCGCGCAGTGCATGCAGATTTCCGTCGCCGGATAGATATCCAGCCGGACCACGTCGATATCGCGCCGACAGGTCTTGCAGCGACCGTACTCACCCTTTTTCAATCGCTCCATCGCCGCATCGATCGAATGCTGCTCCGCCTCCAGCCGCCGAACCGCCTCCTGCGCCATGGCTGAAGATTGCAGCGAGTCCATGCGGCTGAGGCGACCGATGCGGGCCTGATCCAGCTCGTTGGGCTTCGCGCTCGCGCGCGATGCATCGAGCGATTGCGAAACCTCGTCGCGCTCTTCGACGAGGCGTTGTTGGAATTGTTCGATCTGTTCGGGCGTCATGGCCGCATGATAACCGCTGGTGCGATGTGCCACTGGGTGCTTGCCACCCAGTGTTCGCCGGGCGTGGCCCATCGTCGCGCCCACCATCCCTGAATGCACGGGCCACGCGCCTGCTGTGTCACGCCGACCCACCGGGGCGGCGATGTGCAGGTGAATCCCCGTCGTCATCCCAGCCTTGGAAAGGCTGGTCTATCTACATGTCGTCCCTGTCGGGACGTGGATGGAATGCGGGCGTGGCTTGGTTGGTTATCGAAAACTATCGTGGACGCGTCACTACGCGCGCCCGACTCCCTGACGGTCGCGGTTCGGAGCGGCGACGCGGCTGCCCAACACTGGGTGGCAAGCACCCAGTGGCATAAGAATGGCTTACGCCTTCGGCTTCTGCTGGAACGTCCGTTCGATGAAGCCCGTGTCGATGTTGCCGCTGACGAAGTCGGCGTGGCTGAAGATGCGCTGCAGGATGGGTATCGTTGTCTTGATGGGGCCGACTTCGAATTCGTCGAGGCAGCGGCGCATGCGGCGGATGGCTTCGTCGCGATCCGGGGCGTGGACCAGGAGCTTGGCGATCATCGAGTCGTAGAACGGGGGGATGGAATCCCCCGCGCTGATGTGCGAATCGAATCGCACGCCGAGACCGCCGGGGGGGCGAAACGTCGCGATCTTGCCGGGCGAAGGTCGGAAGTCGTGTTCGGGATCTTCGGCGTTGATGCGCACTTCGATCGCGGCGCCGTTGCGCTGAACGTCCTTCTGTCGGATGGTCAGTTTCTCACCGGCCGCGATGCGGATCATCCATTGGATCAGATCAATCCCCGTGATCAATTCCGTGACGGGATGCTCGACCTGGATGCGCGTGTTCACTTCCAGGAAATAGTAATTCCCCGCCTTGTCGACCACGTACTCCACAGTGCCCGCGGAAAAGTAATCCGACGCCTGGACAAGCCGGGTCGACGCCTTGCACATCGCCTCGCGCGTCTTCTCGCTGATGGCTGTCGACGGATGCTCTTCGACGAGTTTTTGATGGCGTCGCTGCAACGTGCAGTCGCGCTCGAACAGATGAATGCAGTTGCCGTGCTGATCCGCGAGGATCTGCACTTCCACGTGGCGCGGCTCTTCGATGAGCTTTTCGATATAGACGCGATCGTCCTTGAAGGCGTTCATCGCCTCGGTCTTTGCGTTGCGAATCTGGGTGCGCAGGCTCGCCTCGTTGTGGGCGATACGCATGCCTTTGCCGCCGCCGCCGGCCGAGGCCTTGATCAGAACCGGATAGCCAATCTTGCGGCTGATCTTCGTCGCCTCTTCGTCGGTCTCGACGATACCGTCGCTTCCGGGAACGATGCTGACGCGGGCTTTCTTCGCGAGGGCCTTGGCCTGGGCCTTGTCGCCGAGCAGTCGAATGGCGTTGGCGCTGGGGCCGATGAATTCAATCTTGCTGTCGCGGCACTGTTCGGAGAAGTCGGCGTTCTCGGCGAGGAATCCGTAACCCGGATGGATCGCGTCGACGTCACAGACTTCAGCGGCCGCGATGATTCGATCGGCGCGAAGATAGCTGTCGCGCGGCGAGGGTCCGCCGATGCAGATCGCGCGATTCGCCAGGCGAAGATATCCGGCGTCCTTATCCGCCGTCGAATACACGGCGACGGATTCGATTCCGAGTTCCTTGCAGGCCCGGATGATTCGCAGGGCGATCTCCCCGCGATTGGCAATCAGGATACGTGAGAACATATTGACTCGTGTCTAAATGATGGTGTCGTTGGGCGTCCCGCCCGGATCACGATGCCCGGCATCGCTCCGAAACGCAAAGGCGCACGATGTTGGCGATTTACGACCTGCTAATCCGGACGAATCTTCATCAGCGCCTGCCCGAACTCAACGGCCGAAGCGTTGGTCACTTCGACAGATACGATCGTCCCCGACTTCTCCGCCTTGATCTCGTTGAAGACTTTCATCGCCTCGATGATGCAGACGACTGTGTCGGGCGTCACGTGATCGCCCGGCTTGACGAACGGCGGCGATTCCGGATCGGAGGCCGTATAGTACGTGCCGACCATCGGCGACTCGATCGCCTCCAGCCCCGCCTCGGCGGCCGAACCGCTTGGCGTCCCCGGCGCCGGCGCTGCTGCGCCCGTCGGCGCAACCGCCGGTGCTGGTGCCTGCGTCATCGTCATCATCGGAGGCAATGGCGTCTGTTCCACCTGAGCGCCGCGCCGTCGCAGCAGGATCCGCTTCTCTCCATCGCGGATCACGATTTCCGTCAGGTCATTCTCGACCATGAGATCCGTCAGTGTTTTTATTTCGTCGATGTCCATCCAAATGGGCTTTCTCTTGATGCACTCATGCGAAGCGCGACACGCCAGCCGACGCCCGGTCGCCCCCTCGAAAGAGGATCGCCAGACGACAGATTTGACGCATCATGTCGTTCGCCTTTTTCGAAGACCGCGCCGTCCCCGAATTGTGAAGCGATTCTATCGATCGGTTCGGAAAACGGTCAAGCATCGACCGGGCCGCCAAACCCGGCGCGAAACGATGATGAATGCGGTGCTTCGACCGGTAATAACCATTAGCAGGCCCGAGACAAAGCCTTTCCGCCGCGCCGAGAGAGAAGAATGGGCCCGATGATGTCACGAACAAACGCGAAAGATGCGCTAGTCGTGTGATTCCCCCAGTGCCAATGTCGCAACCACGAAGGCCGCCAGCGCATGGCGACGAGTTTCTCGTGGCGACTTTCGAAGCCGACAAGCCCGCCCGACGGTTGATGCCGGCGATCCGACGTGCCGAAGAGCAGCGTTCCGAGGCCGACGATCACGTAGTCGCCGCATCCCTCGACGGAAATCAAGGCGTGCATACAGCGTTCGGCGGCCCGCGTCAGATCGTATCCCGGCGAAATCGCCGGCGCGTGCAGCACGACGGTCGAAACGCGAATTGACTCGGGCATTAACTCGACGGCGCGCACGGCGATCCAGCAGCCGCCGGATTGTGCGATGATTGAAATCGGTGAACACGGATTGGCCGCCTGATGGGCCACGGCGATCTCGACCACTTTCCGCGCCTCGCGTTCGTGATGCCGGCGACTCATCAGATTGACGGCGGAGCGGACAAAGAGAATCCCGTCATTCCAGTCGAGCCGCCGAACGGCACCGCGATAGCCCGCGGCGAGAACACCGCGAACCATGCGCGCATTGAAGTAGCTCGGCCCTTCAATTCCGCCGAGCACGATCGTCAGACCGCGCCGCTGACGGCGCGGCGTGTCCGCATTGGCGGGGATCTGCGCGCAGCGAAAAGGCGACAGCAACCGGATGAATAATCCGTAAGGGAGATCGATCATGCCGGCGATCAATGGAACGACGTACGCCAGCCAGTGACCGCGGCGATGCAGTTTGGGTCGTGCGAAAATCAATACTTCCGCCCTTCGCCGGGGCCGGATCGGCGATGGCACGCACGCGAAATGCCCATCGACTCAAGTCGCCGCCGAGCCACGCGAAATGTAATCACCCGTTCGTGTATCGATCTTGAGAATCTCACCCGCGCTGATGAACGGCGGAACGCGAACCTTGTAGCCTGTCTCGAGTGTGACTTCCTTGTTCTGGTTCGTCGCCGTGGCACCCTTCACAACAGGCGGGGCCTCGGTCACTTCCAGTTCGACGGTATTCGGCAACTCGACGCCGACGATGGCGCCTTCGAGCAACTTGCAGGAAAGCTCTTCGCTGCCCTTGAGGTACTTGTCGCCGTCCGGCATCAGGTCGGTATCGACATGGAGCTGATCGAACGTCTCCATGTCCATCATGATGAAGCTCTGGCCGTCGCGATAGAGGTACTGGAATGTCTTGTCCTCGACGTAGGGGACTTCGACTTTCGTGTCCACGTTGAGGCGAAAGTCGATGATGTTGCCATTCTTGAAGTGCTTGAGCTTGACGGACATGTAGCTCCGCTTGTTGCCCTTCGCGACTGTTTCGTTGTCGTGAACGATCCAGAGCTGCCCCTCGTGAATGACCGCCTGCCCGCGCTTGATATTGACTGCCTTGATTGCCGCCATCGGTGTTTATCCTAAGTTGCTTGTCTCGTCGTCTCGTGACGCGCACGCATGACTCGGCGTGGCGACAAATTCCCGTTAACATTCTGGAAAACCGTGTGTTAAGTATCCTCAGCCGACGTGATTGCGTCAAGATGGGGCCGTCGGTTACAGACTCTGGTGAAATGTATAGTCGCGCGTCCGAATATCCGGCTGTATATTGGCAACAGAGACGCGTGGAGGTGCCTTGTGCCAGTTCTTGCTGAAATCGGAAAATTCGTCGGGGCCAAAGTGGCGAGCGTCCTGATCACGCTCGCAATGCTCGCGGGCGGCTGGTGGTGCTACAAGAACTGGGACGACGTCAAGGCATTCGGCGTTGTCGTCAAGCTCATTCTCTTCTGGATCGTGCTTGTGGCGGCATTGCCCTGGACGAGTTTCTTCTTCATGAAGCCGCTGCTCGGGTTCCAGGCGAATCTGAATTCGGAGCGCGGGGCAGCGGCGGTCAGCGTCGGCGTCATCGGCGTCTTATGCGTCATTGACATGATTCTGGCGTTTTGGCTGGGTGATTGGGGCGACAAGAGCGGGTTCTCGTGGTTCGTGCTGATTCTTGGATTCGCTGCGGCCGGGGCCTACAATTTTGTCATCTGTGAGTCACTTGCTAGAAACGCCGATCGCTGAAATGTGGAACTTCCCGGCCGATCGGGCGTAGATATGGCGATGGGGGCTGGCCCTACCAGTGCTGGAATGCAATCAATCCATTCGACTAGATGGAATCGTGACGGACGAAAGTGAGAGCGCAATGAGCGGGCCGAAGGCGGGAAATCGGATCAGCGAATACGTCCTGATCGAAGTGGTCGGCGCCGGCAGTTTCGGGCAGGTGTGGAAGGCCCATCATCACATCTGGAAAGATCAGCTCGTCGCCATCAAGATCCCGACGGACGGCCAGTACGTTCGCAACCTTCAGAAAGAAGGCACGGCGATCCACGGCCTGCGGCATACGAACATCGTTCGCGCCATCGGTCTTGATCCCTATGCTGATATCCCGTATTTCGTCATGGAGTTCGTAGAGGGTTCTTCACTTCGTGAACTCATCGACGCCCACAAGGCGGGCCTTCCGATTCGCACGGCGCAGAATATCGCCGTCGGCATCCTTCAGGCGCTGGAGATCGCGCATCAGAACAACGTTGTCCATCGCGACATCAAGCCCGCCAATATCCTGATTCACGGCGGCGGCCAGAAGCCGGCCGAATCGATCACGATCGAGGACGTCAAGGTCACCGACTTCGGTCTTGGCAAAGCCGGCGAGATCACGACGCACAGCATCATGCAGTCGGGCAGCCTGGTTTCGGAAGAGGGCAAGAGCATCTCGGGCACGCTGGCCTATATGTCGCCCGAACAGCGCGACGGCGATGCGTCGCTGGACGGCCGAAGCGATCTGTATTCCGTGGGGATTGTGCTCTTTGAATTGATCTGCGGTGAACGCCCCAGCGGCGGCGACATGCCTTCGCACATCCGTGATGGCCTGCCCTCCTGGGTGGATCGCGTCTATTCGCGGCTCTATACGCGCCGCGATCGGCGATTCAGCAATGCAACGGAAGTGCTCCGGGAAATCGAATCGACCAGTATCCCACCGCGCGTCGCCGTGGCGAAGGCATATGCCGATGCGCCGGCGCGCCCGCCAGCGATCCCAGCATCCGGTTCGGCGATTCCGACACGATGCCCGAAGTGCCAGACGCGGATCGAGCGCGATGACAACTTCTGCATCATGTGCGGCGAGCAGGTCGTCAGGCATCCGCGAAAATGCACCAACTGCCACGGCTATCCCGCGGCCGACGATCGATTCTGCATTTTCTGCGGTACGCCGCTGCCCGAGACAGGGAGGGTCTAAGCCATGTGCATCGTCGGCGGCGGCGGCTGGGCCATGGTTATGATTGTGGTCCCCACGATTCTGCTCATTCGTTGGGCGGGGCGACGATCGCACGCCCGTCGCGAGTTAGCCGAGAACTTCGATCCGGCATATCCACAGTATCCCTATCAACCAGCGAGCACATCGGCACCGACGTATACCGTCAGCGCCTGGACCTGTCTGAAGCCCAACTGTCGCAGGCAGAATGCGGCAGGCGCCCAGTATTGCGGTCGCTGCGGCGCGACGCGCGGACATACGTATCGGGTCGAGAACGGGAACGCCGAACCGGATTAGAAAATCACTCGAAGAATCAACCGACAGGACGGCACTCTGGCAGCCGAATGTGGATTTGAGGGCCGAGAGTCGATCTGGCCGGGCGGCCGTCGGCCTGTGCCGTCGCAAACGTCCGAAAGCCGCGCGGATATCTTCGCGTTGTTGTACAATACCGTGGTGTAAGTAGTTGCGCCCGATTCGTCTGAGAAGACGGTACGGGCGGCGCGGATATTGCGTCTATGAGACAGGGTGCTCACGCCCGTTCTTGAGGACGCAGACGATTGTGGATGACGCATGAGCGACGCGATTTCACATGCCAAGGAGACTGAGTCGGCCTATCTGGCGGGCGTCAGCGGAAATCTGCGCACGGCCGGCGGCCGGATCGTCAGTGGAACGCAATTCAAGCGCGAGGATCGCGATCAGGCCGAGAAGATCCGCGCCGTGATGGCGGATCGCCGGGTTTACGATCGGGATCAATTCAATCGGCTGCCGCACAACCAGAGCGTCACTGTCCGAGGCTACGAACGACGCTGGTTCTTCTGGAATCGCGTACGAAGTGTGACGATCGCAGGCGTCCTGGCGCCGACGCAGGATCTGCTCGATGCGCCGGACGAACAATTGCCTGTTTCCCGCGCTCAACTCGTTGAATACGTCAGCGGCCTGATCACGAACGCCGGCGCGCCGCATCTGATCGGCGTCTGTGCGCCGAGCGGGTTTGAGAAAGACGTCTGGGACAGCCCGCCCGAAATGGGCAACGTCAAGCTCATTCTGATCGAACCGAGAGGCGACGGTGGATGGCGCGTCGAAGCGGCCGATCCGAATCTCGATCGACGGCTGATCAAGCTGTTCGATCCCGAAGACGTCATGGCGAAACTCGGCCGCGTCAAGAAGGAGATCAAGTCGCGCAGCGCCGATCTGCTGACGGGGAGTTTGTCGGCGGATTCGCTCGCGAAGGAAATGGGATTGCCCGTACCGCTGATCGCGAACGCGTTCGAGCAGATTGCGCACGAAGTCCCGGAATTGCATGTGTCGAAGAAATCGGGCGTCGCAACGCTCTTTCGCGGCGTAGCGTCCGCGTCCTACGAGGAGGACAAGTCGATGTCGATCACAGAATGGATCCGGAGCCTGTTCTCCAAGGATGGCGACGAGACGAACAAGATCAACGTGCTGGCCGAGCGCCGAGCGGCGCTGTCGAGCCGGTTGGATCAGATGTACGAGGACATCGGCGCGCTGGAGAAGAAGGAAGCGAAGCTGGTTGAAGAGGGTAAGGCGTCCAGTTCCAAAGTGACGCGCATTCGCCTTGCGGGACAGATCGAAAGACTCCGCAAGGATATCCAGCGGTTCAACACAACGGCCTCGATGTTGAGCAAACAGATAAACATCATCAGCACGCACATTCATAATCTGGAAATGTCCCAGACGGGCTCGATGGCAGAATTGCCGTCGAGCGACGAACTGGCGGAGGCAGCCGTCGGCGCCGAGGAGATGCTCGAACAGTTGAATGCGAGCGACGATCTGGTCAGCAGCCTCGAAGTCGGCATGGCCGAATCGGCATTGTCAGATACGCAGGCGGACATTCTGGCGGAGTTTGAGGCGTCTGATGCACCGGCGGAAAAGGCCGACAGCGCCGCGGCCCGAAGCGACGCCGAGCGATCGAAGTCGTCGTCCGAACCATCGGCCGAACAGAAATCTCGCAACGCCCAGGCGGAATAGTCGGCGCCACAGGACGTCTGAATCCGGAATGACGTCCGTCCGATGCCGCCGGTCGCCTGTTTCGGGCGCCGCCAAGCAAATGATGAGTACGTATCTGACGACAGTCGCCCCGACAGAATGGTGATTTTGACATGGGTCTATTTGACTGGCTGACACAGAAGAACAAGTCCCTCTCCGAGATGACGCGATCCGAATTGCGCAAGCAGGAACTACTGCTCCAGCGCGATCGCGATCAGCTCATCAAGCGGATCAGCCAGCTCGCGGATCAGAAACAGAAGATTTTCGAGAAGGGAAAGATTGAGAAATCGCCCGAAGTCCGCCGCGTGATGGCCCAGGAATTCGATTTGCGGACGACTGAACAATTCATGGCATCGCGCCAGTTGAATATTCGCAGCAAAGAGGCGCTGACTGTCACGCGGATGCGGATGCTCAAGGAAAACGTCGATCGCGCCCAGGCCCGCGGCAGCAAGCTCGGCATGATCAGCGAGAAGGATCTTGTCTCCCTCGAAAAGCTGATCGAGAACGACAAGATCACTTCGGAGATCTACCAGGAACGCCTCGACGGCATGTTGCAGGGCACACTCGACGAGGGCGAGAGCTCACTCACGCCGGGCAGCCAGCAGGTCATGGACATCTGGGAGCAGATGGACACGGGATTGATCAAGGACGACAACGAAGCATTTGACGAAGCGGAACGCCGCGTGCGCGAACGGCACCAGGCGGCGGACTAGCCTCGACTCGGAAACGTCATGATCGAAGTCACTATCAAACGCACCAAGGACGACGTCAGGGAAGCGCTCGTCCAGTTCTGCGCGCGACGCGGCTATCGCCTGACGGATCCCTGGTATCTCGAGGGCCTTCGCATCGAAGTCCCCAATCGCATCCGGGACGACATCAATAAGCGCGGCTTCTGGGCGACTGTCATGGATACGCCGGTCATGCCGCGCATCGACGTCGATATCAAGCGGAAGCGCGGCGGCGCGGCGCGCCTCAAAATCACGTTCGGCGATCACAACGAAAGTGTCCGGCTCGCTTACGAATTGCAGGCCTATCTGAATGACGATCGCGCCTATGAACCGGCCTGCCCGCCGATCTGCACCAGTTGCGGCAACAACGTTCCGAATCCCATTGCCCGCTACTGCGGTCGCTGCGGCTATCGATTCGTTGCGGATGCCGGCGACGGCGCGCGACCGATGCTGCGTCCGCCGCCAGTTGTCGCCGACGAGCGGCATCGACGGGCTGACGATCCGACCGAGGCGATTCTGATCGAGCGAAACGAGAATCGCGCGGTAACGCGCGCCGAGGCCATGGAAACGGAAGTCCCCAATATCGATGGCTTTGAATCGGAGCCGATGGTCGAAGACGCCGCGACACCGACCGCTGCGGCGCCGACGATCGAGGAACGCCCAGAGACTGATTCACAGATGGACAACGTGGAGTCTGCGCCGCCTCCGACTGAACGAATCGTGGAGGCGATTGAAATCGACGAAGAAGACAGCGTCACAAGCGACGCCGATGAGGAGAACGAGGCCGTCGCCGAGAACGACGACTCAGACAAAACGCATATCGAACCAGTAGATGACGCCGACGACGAACCCCGTCCGTCGCGTCGGCTGCTGGCGGAGGAATAGCATCATGGCGGGGCGCATCCTGCGAAAGTCCAGAAGCAATCGAATGATTTCCGGCGTCGTCGCCGGTATTTCGGAATACTTCGGAATCGATCCGACGGTGGGGCGCATCATCTTTGTTCTCGTGTCTGTACTGTCCGTCGCATTCCCGGGTATTCTTGTGTACATCATCTGCATGTTCGTCATGCCGGAAGAATAGATCGCGACTTCACACATGGAACTTCATCACTCAGGACGCTTCACACAATACTCTTGACTGGATACTCCCATGAGCCTTTTCAAATCCGCCGAAGAACGACGCATCGAACGCGACATCAAGATCCGCCAGGGCATCCGGCGCATTGAGAAATCCATCGCCGAGCAGAACAAGTTCACTGACGAGTTCATCAAGAACGCGCGGCGGGCGAAAGAGATCGGCGACAACGGTCAATACCAGTTCATCCGCAACTCGCTGAAGAAGACGGCGACTGTGAAGAAGATCCTCGAGCGGCAACTGCTCGCCGTGAAGAGTGCCCTGATCATCAAGCGCCAGGCCGAGGCGTCTACCGACTTCGCCGAGGCGATGGGCACGATGGCGAAAGAGATCAGCCGCATGTTCGGCACGACGGACCTCGTCAAGACACAGATGGACTGGGAGAAGGCGATGGCCCAGTCGCAAAGCATGGAGGAACGAACGGCGATGTTCCTTGAGTCGATCGAAAGCTCGGCCGAGGGCGATGTGTCCAGCACGCCGGCGGAAGTGATCACGGATGCGGAGATCGATGCAATGATCGAGGCGGAGAGCGAGGCGGAACATGCCAAGGATGTCGATGAGCTTGATGCGCTGCGCAATGAGTTGAATTCGTTGAAGGATGATGCGCAGAAGGAAGGTAAGTAACGCCCTTTCAGGGCTGGGTTGTTTTTTGGATATGAACCCAGGGCTGCACTTCGCCCCGTTGGGGCTTCGCTTGCCCTGGGCTATCCTGTTTCGCTCTTTCAGAGCGGGGAAATGCGCCCTGTCAGATAGAACCTAATGCTCGCACGCAGTATTGCAGGACGCGGACGGGTGGCCCATCCCTTCAGGAGTGGGATCGCGATGATCGCGTGCAGT
>JAJDEC010000203.1 GCA_029259995.1 Phycisphaerae bacterium | reverse complement strand
GGCGTATCTCGATCTGACGGCGAGGATGGCGGCGATCCTCTCGAGCTGGTGCGGCGACGGTGTCGACAGCGTGGAAGTGACGACGATTGGTCCCGAATCGCTGCACGCGTTGTGTCCCGCCCTGGCGCTGCAGGCCCTCGTCGGCATGATGAATCCGCACATCACGACGCGGCTTACACTCGTAAACGCCGGTGTATTCGCCAAGGAGCGGGCGATCGGAGTCAAGACGTCGACGCATGCCGCGAAGGCGGATTATCCCGATGTCGTGCGCGTGCGATTCGAACGCGGGGGCGAATCCCACGAGATCGAAGGGGCCGCGTTCGGCGGGAATCGACTCCGAGTCCTGGCGATTGACGGCTATCGCATGGAGATGGCGCCGGAAGGTCCGCTCGTGCTGATCTTCAATGATGATCGTCCCGGCGTGATCGGTGTCGTCGGCACAATTTTCGGAAATCGCGACATCAATGTGGCGGACCTGTTTCTGTCCCGGTTAAAGAAAACGGCGCTGATGGTCTGCAAGATTGATGGCGAGATCGACGAATCTGTCCTCGCGGAGATTCGAACAGAGGAACCCATCGTGTCTGTACGACTTGTGACGCTGCCGATGCTGTTGGGCCATTGAATCAACTCAGTGGGATGAGTCCGTCAGGCCGGCGTGTTGCAGGAGCAGCGTCAGTCCTTCCACGTCGGAATCGTCGAATGCGCCAACGTCGAAGCTATCCAGATCCAGCACGCCCCAGGCAATTCCATTTTCAAGACAGGGAATCACGACTTCCGACAGATCACGTGGATCGCAGGCGACGTAGTTGTCGCCAAGCTCGCGCACGTCGCGGACGACGAGCGGCGTCCCGGATTTGAATACGGCGCCGCAAGCGCCGTGCAGACCGATGGGAGAGCAGGCGGGTTTGTCCCGGCATGCGTGCAGAATCAACTCGTCGCCGCCTTCGTGGATGTAGAAACCGAGCCAGGAGACGCCCGTATTACTGAGCCGCTCCCAGGCGACGTCGACGAATCGGCGCATTCGCTCGGCGCGCGTCGCCCCGCCGGCAATCAAATCGACCAGTCTGGAATAGTCGCGCGGCATCCTCGGCAATATGTCTCCAAACTCGGGACGCCGCAAGTGGATTGGAACGATCAGGGGCTCGTGCTGATGGCAGAATTGGGCGACGCGTCCTTCGGGCCGGTAGTGGACGGGATCACTTGCGGATTCGATTCCGTCGGGCTTGGAACGACATCGCCATGCATCGACACACGATTGCGGCCGTTGCGTTTGGACACATAGAGTGCATCATCGGCGAGTCGGATGAGTTCGTCGGGCGTCAGGATCTTATCTTGCCAGACACTGACGCCCAGGCTGATCGTGACGCTGAGGCGAGCGCCCTCGTACATGTATTCGGCGGATTCGACGGATTTCCGAATATTCTCGGCACAGATCATCGCCCCGTCCTTACCGACGCCCTGGCAGACGATCAGGAATTCCTCGCCCCCGACGCGGCAGACACGATCGGTCGCACGCGTGCTCTTGCCAAGTACGCGTGCCGTTTCCTTGAGCACGTAGTCGCCGGCCGCATGGCCGTGCGTGTCGTTGAATCGTTTGAAGTGATCGATGTCGATCATGATGCAGGACAAGTCGTAGTTGTATCGTCGCGACGTGCCGATGTATTCGCCGAGTTTCGCGAAGCCTTCTCGACGATTCAGCAATCCCGTCAGTTCGTCGGTCGTCGCCATTTGTTTCAGCTTCTCGTTCGCGAGATTCAGCTTCTGATGCGCCATGGCCATTTCGGCGTTGATGCGATGGACTTCGCGCGTTCGGCGGGCAAGCGCGGATTCGGCTCCGACGATGCGATCTGCGGCACGGATTCTCGCGAGCAATTCGTCGGACTGGATCGGCTTGCTGACGAAGTCGTCGGCCCCGGCATCGAACGCGCTGACGATACAGTCCTGGCGGCTCTTTGCAGATGCCGCGATGATATAGACGAATCGCACGCCTTCATGCTGACGGAGCGCTCGGCACAGATCCTGCCCGGTCATCTCCGGCATCACCAGATCCGTGAGGACAATTCGGGGTTCGTCGGTCAGGACGATGCGCAATGCGTCCTTGCCGTTCGTGGCAGTCAGCAACTGATACTCGCCTTTTTCCAGCAGGCGCGTCATCAGCTTGAGCTGCATCGGATCGTCATCGACGACGAGAAGTTTCTTGGATTGCTCGGCTGCCATTTCCCACGGTCTCCGCGACGGCGCTTACTTCGCGCGTGCCCGGCGGCAAAGCTCCGCCAGTGCTTCAAGATCCTTCTCCAGCTTCTGCGTCATCGCGTTCGTGTCATTGAGGTCGATCCCATGTTCGACCTGCAGGGCGGAATCCGTAATACACGGGAATCCGTAGCCGCCCGCGGCACCCTTGAGCTGATGGGCCAGCCGTCGAAGTTCTTCGAAGTTCTGTTCGTTCATCGCCTCGGTCATTGCGGAGACGCGAAGGGGCAGTTCGTCCACAAACTCCTCGATGATGTCGATCAAGTCGGAATCTCCGGAAAGATCGCTGATGATCGGATCAAATGGCTGTGATGGGTCGTTCATTATTCGGACTCCTTGAAATTCGATCCGACTCGAGTCGATTGGCATCTGCTGATCGATTTGGCTGTTAGGTTAATCGTCGAAAGGGAATGTCGAATTGACTGTACGATTTACCGAATTTCGACATGCGTGTGGCAATGCGGCATTGAATGCGATTATGCGATGGTCGGCGATTGGGGGGGCGACCATGACGGCCGATATTGCGTCCGAGATCGGAGGCGGCAAGAGATCTGCGCAGGTTGACCCGCGGGACTTGGGCGGGCCTAATACGAACTGGTTTCGTATCTGCTCTCGGCTTCGTAGGAAGGCCCTTGTGGTGTCTAAGGTTACATTTAGCGAATTCTCGCGTCGCCGACGTGTGGCACGCGGCAGTGCGGCGGTGATCACGGCCTGGAAGCAGAATCCGGATTCCCATCGCGACAGCGCGATTCGCGAATGTCTCGACAGCGACCCGGAGAATCCGATGGGTTGGTTCCTTCTCGGATGCCATCATCTGAGATGTTGCCGGATCCGGGATGCGGCTCGCTATTTCGGCATGGCCTATCATCAGGATGTACGAATCGAATCCGCCGCCCTCCTGACGTTTGCCTGTCTGAAGGCGCGCGAAGGGCAATGCACGGATATCCTGGATCAGATCGCGGTGACCTGGATCGAGATGCGTCGGCCGAGATTGACGGAATCGCCTGTCGTTCGCGAGGCGATGGAACTTGCCGGTCCGGAGCATACGCCCGAGTATCTTTCCGAACTCGGACGGCTTGCCTGGGCGTTGACGGACGATCGGCAGCGCGAGGCGCTGTCAGCGCCGGCGGCGGATCAGCACGACAAATGGCGCCCCCTGTTTGCTTGATTGGGCGGCGCGCGGCGTCGTGTTATGCACTCACTTCCCGAAGTTCCTTGGATGTAGTTGTCAGGTTCTCGTAGCCCTCGTTCGTGACGGCGACCAGGTCCTCGATGCGCACGCCGCCCCAATCCTCGTAGTAGAGACCGGGCTCGACGGAAAAAACCATGCCGGGTTTGACTGTGTCTTCAAATCCGCGCTTGATCCGAGGGTCTTCGTGGATGGCGAGGCCGACGCCGTGCCCCGTTCCATGCTGGAATCGATCCGCGCATCCCTTGCTTTCGAAGTAATCGCGGCAGAGCGCGTCGAGGGAATGACATGTGGCGCCGGGTTTCACGCCGTCGAGACAGCGCAATTGCGCCTGTAACACCAGATCGTAAACTTTCTTCTGACGATCATCCGCCTTGCCCATCACCAGCATCCGCGTCATGTCGCCGCAATACCCCTGATAGACGGCGCCGAAATCGAGCAGCACCATCTGGCCTTGTTCGAGCGTTCGCGTTTTGGACGGTGAATAATGCGGATGGCAGCCGGTCTGTCCGAAGGCGACGATCGGCGCAAAGGAGTTTCCGTCGCTGTTTTGGCGCATGTAGGTTTCGATTTCGACAGCGACGTCTCGCTCCGACATGCCCGGGCGAATCCACTCGGCGACATGTTCGAGGCATCGCCCCGTGATTGCCTGGGCTTCGCGGATCAAGGCGACTTCTTCCGGCGACTTGATGACGCGAATGCCGGCGAACAGGGATTGCGAGGGCTTCCATTGATACTCAGGAAGTCCGTCGAGCAACGTCCTGGCATCGGAATAGAGCAGCGCGTCGGCCTCGAAGCCGATGGTCTTCTTTCCCGGGCCGACGATCTTCCTGATCGCGTCGGCGAAGACGCCCGGTCCCGATGGCGACGTGATCTGATGCGCCGTGACGTCTTCAAGCTGCTTCGCGCCGGCGATGTATCGGCCGTCGCACAGGACGTGGGCTTCGCCGTTGGTCACGACAACCAGGCCTTCCGGATCGCCAAGCGGCTGAACTTCACCCGGCATGGTCGTGTGGAAGTTTGTGAGGTAAAGGACGTTCTTCGGATTGCTGACGAACAGCGCATCCAGGTTCGCGTCGGCCATTGCGGCCGTCACGCGCAAAAGGCGATCGGAAGTCATGACGGTTCTC
>JAJDEC010000202.1 GCA_029259995.1 Phycisphaerae bacterium | reverse complement strand
CCCCAGAGTCTTGCTGATCGACGTGTCGATGCCCGGCTTCGCGGGGCGCGAGACAGTGCGGAGCATACGGAATATCGCGAATCTGCGGGATTGTTCGCTGATCGCGATGGTCGACCGGTCCGTCGACGGGACGGCGGAAATGCTGCGTCAGCAGGGCTTTGATGAGGTGCTCGAGAAGCCGTTCGACAGCACGGCGATGATGTCCGCGATCGACGCGTGTCTCGCGAGTTTCGCGGTCGCAGACGGCTGATCCGCCCGGTTCGGGCAAACTCAATTCATTGGTGCTAGAGTATTCGAACGTCGTCTTTGTGTTCCCCTTGTGGGAGACATGAAGCCGTCGGAGAGATTTTTCGCGGCGATTGCAATTGCAGACGCCTGCATGGAAATGTTTGGGAGCGCACGACGCGCATCGGCAATAACGGAGAAACGAACACATGGCACGAATCAACCCGATCGACCCGACGAAGGCAGACGACAAGGCCAAGGAAATGCTGGAGGGCGTTCAGAAGAAGCTTGGCAAGAAGCCGAACATCTTTCTGACATTGGCGCATTCGCCGGCGGCGTTGCAGGCGTATCTCGGTTTCAGCGGCGCGATGGCGACGAGTTCGCTGCCGGGCAAACTGCGGGAGCAGTTGGCGCTGGCTGTTGGGCAGGCGAACTCGTGTGACTACTGCCTGGCGGCGCACACGGCGATCGGCACGTCGCTGGGATTGACGGCGGACGAGACGATGGCGGCACGGCAAGGCAAGGCGGGCGATGCCAATGCGCAGGCGGCAATCAAGTTCGCACAGGACATTGTAGAGAAGCGCGGCAATGTGGGTGACGGCGATGTGAAGGCCTTGCGCGATGCGGGGTTCAACGATCAGCAGATCGTGGAGATCGTGGCGGTTGTCGCGATCAACCTGTTTACGAATTACTTCAATCATGTTGCGGGGACGGTTGTAGACTTCCCGGCGGCGCCGGCGCTGAAGTAGTTGAGACGATTGTCTAAATTTGACATGCATGAAGAAGGGCGGATTCTTCCGTCCTTTTTCATGCGCGGATTAGTGGCCTTGAGGCACTTCAATGCGATTCGTGCCGTCATCGGTCAGGCTAATCCAATGATGTGTGGCATCGCCAACGCTCCATTTCAGGGTTGTCGGCCCGACGGTGAATCGCGTGACGACGGGCGGCGATTCGGACAGCACTCCTGACGACTTGACAGGCGTTGCTCCGGTCGGAGTCCATGCTGCATCCCATTTGCATGCGCTCGAGCTGGTATTGCCAAGTGTGAACTCGATGATTCCGCCGTTGGTGCGTAGCCGTTCGCGATCTCCTGCCTCAATCATGAAGACGCCCGGGCGTGCATCGAGGGCCGAAAGGTTTTCGAATCTTGTCGGAGTTGCGGCCCCGAGGACGGCTCGGAAGATCAGCCAAAATGCCAACGCGAATAGGTAAGGAAGGACGGAACTTCGTACGCGAAATGAGAGTCGTCTTGAATCCACCATTTCATGGATCCGAACCATGTCGCTGGGAATGATTGCACCGCATTCCGGGCAATGTTCGGATGAGATTCCCACGACGCAGTATTCGCACGCCGGACAAAGGCCTTCCAGGCGCCTGATTCGTTGTGCCCACATCGGCGCCATCAGTAGGAACACGGACGCCAGCAGTAGCAGTAACTCGATCAACCCCAAAGAGACGTGACGGCCATTGCGTGAGAACTCGACGTAGGGCCGGTTGTTGGAATCGATGTCGAGTCGCCACAGCGGGTGGCCTTTCGCTGCCAGATTGTCGATACGTTGATCGCCTGCCCATTCGATCGACAGCGTTCCGCGAAATGCAAATACAGCGAATTTGTTGTCAGCGGAGAAGAGGACGGGGGTCCAGCCGACGTGACTTCCGATGTCGGCTGCAACAACGAGCAGCAGTATGCTCAACGCGAGGAATCCCAAGCGCCCCTTGATTTTCCACATACTTCAACCCTCTGATGCCCGTCGAACTCAGTCTAGGGACTTGAAGTCATGCGTACAACCATCGAGTTTCATTCAGCGTTTCCAAGAAGAGAGACGTCTCGGGGCCGACTGTCGATCATTCCTTGCGCGGGTCGTGGAGGCACTCTCGCGTTCTGCACTGCTTGAGAGCAGTAGCACCCGCAGGTGCCCACCTTGTGGGTCGTCATGGCACGCTGTACCAGTCGCCGGCCACGCTCACGCATGCTTGCCTTTGAGGGCAAGCATGTCACCCGGCACGCAGTATCCGGAACACTGGGTGGCAAGCACCCAGTGGCACTCATGACTTGTGTTTGGATTGTTGAAGGAGCAGGCGGAGTTCTTCGGCGGCGTTGGCGGCGGCGCCGGTTTTGACGAGGGGTTGGATTGTGCGGCGCAGGTCATCGCGGATTCGTTGGCGGGCCAGCGGGTTGCTGAGCCAGTCGATGGCCTGGGCTGCGATCGGTGCGGTCGATGTGTAGTACGGCATGTACTCAGGGACCATTTCGCGCTGCGCGACGATGTTGGGGATCGACAACCACGGCGTGCGGATGAGCCAGCGACCAACGAGGCGATAGAGCCAGCGGCTCGAGTTGTACATGACGATCATCGGCGTTGCCCAGTAGGCGACTTCGAGTGTGACTGTGCCCGAAGCGACGAGGACGAGATCGGCGGCCTGGATCGTTTCGGCGCGGGCGTCGTCGCCCTGGAGCAACTTGATCGGGAGATTCGGCGCGAGTTTCTTGTGCAGGGTTTCGATTTGTCCTTTGGCGTCGTCATTTGCGGCGACGGCGAGGACGCGGAGTTTCGCAAAGCGTCGCGCGAGGGCCGTCGCGATTTCCAATTGGCCGGGCAGGACTTCATTGATGACATGGGGGCGCGAGCCCGGCAGTAGCGCGATGACTTGCTGGGCGCCGAGTCGATGGCCGTCGATGGCCTGCTGACTGACGTCAACGGCGGCGAGTCGATCGAACGATGGATGGCCGACGTATGTTGCATTGATGCCGGCTTCCTGGAAGTAGGGCTCCTCAAACGGCCAGATGCAGGCGAGCCGGTCGACGCGCGCGCGAATTCGTTTGTTGCGCCAGTTCGGCGGTCCCCACGCCCAGGTCTGGGGCGCGATGAAGAACAGGACGGGGATGCCCAGGCTTCGACAGATCTTGGCGATGGGTAGATGCAGGGCGGGCGAATCGACGAGAACGGCGGCGTCGTAGTTCTGGGATTTCAGGTAGCGCCGGACGCGACGCATCAGGCGCAATGCCCAGGGGATCTTCTTGAATGCGGCGGCGGCCATGGCGGATTGGCCGGTCAGGTTCTCAAACGACTCGACGCCTTCGGCCTGGAGGGCCGGACCGGCGAGACCGCTGAAGACGGCTTCCGGCACCATTTCTTTGAATGCCCGGACGAGGATGGCGGCGTGTTCGTCGGCGCTTTGCTCGGCGACACTCACAAAAATGCGCGGTCGACTCCGGGGGGGCGGATCGAGATCGGATCGGTTTTGCTCGTCTGCGAGAGTCGTCATTTCGTGGGGAGCATGGCGGCAAACTCAGCTGGCGGCAACATGTCCGATAATGTAGGTGGCGGGCGGCCTCTGGTTGGGACGGGCCGACACTTTGGCGGGTCCGATGGCGGCATGGAGGCAGTTCGATCGGAATGGCGGATTTGCGGCATTGACGTCCGAAGCGTGGTTTGACGGTTTCGTGCTATCTATTTATCCTTACAAGTCTTGGAATTTTTGCGCAACTGTAGTTTTTCTGACATGAGGAGGTGACTATTGTCGTCGGCGTTGGTCCGCGAGTTGATTGATTCAGGCATCCATTTCGGGCACCGCGCGAGTCGCTGGAATCCGAAGATGGGTCCTTACATCTTCGGCAAGCGGAATTCGATTCACATTATCGACATCCGTCAGACCGTAAAAGGCTTGCTTCGAGCGAAGAAATTCGTAACGGCAGTCGTGGCGAGCGGGCAGGACGTGCTTTTTGTAGGCACGAAACGCCAGGCGCGCGACTCCGTGGCAAAGCATGCCCTGCGCGTAGGAATGCACTACGTGAACGAGCGGTGGCTGGGCGGTACCCTCACAAACTTCAAGACGAT
>JAJDEC010000201.1 GCA_029259995.1 Phycisphaerae bacterium | reverse complement strand
GCATCGGTTTTATCTGGGCTACACGGGAATCGGCATCGTTCAACTGCTGCTGTGTTGCACCGGCGTATCCGCGATTTGGGGCATGATTGAAGGGATCATTATCCTGACGGGCGGCATGCAGGACGTGGAAGGTCGAGACCTGAGAGACTGACGACGTCCCTCAACTTGATCCCTGCTTCATCCGGCGCAATGGATGGAGACGCAACGCAATATCCGTGAATGCACGCCGTGCAGTCGGCATCCTGCTCAAATCTTCTATCAAATCCGACCGATCTAGCCTAAGATAAGTTGATTCAGCCAGCATACTTATCGAAGGAATCGATCATCACATGGACAGCCCTTTTCTAAAAGCACTATCACAGCGCGTCCTCGTCGTCGACGGCGCGATGGGAACCAGCGTCTTCGCCCACGACCTTTCCCTGGAAAGCGATTTCCGCGGCTGCGAGAACTGTCCAGAAATCATCACGGATTCCCGGCCTGACGTCCTGGAGACGATCCATCGCAGCTTCTTCGACCTCGGCGCGGACTGCATCGAGACCAATCCGTTCGGCGGCAACAAGATCGTCCTCGCCGAATTTGATCTCGCCGACAAAACGCATCTGCTGAACAAGGCTTCCGCCGAGGTTGCCCGACGCGTTGCCGACCAGTATTCGACGCCGGACAAGCCGCGTTTCGTTCTGGGCTCCATGGGCCCTGGAACGAAACTCCCCTCGCTCGGACATGCAACGTTCGACGTCCTGTCAGACAGCTACGCGGAACAGGCGCGCGGCCTGATTGACGGCGGTGTCGATGCGTTCGTGATCGAGACGTGTCAGGATATTCTTCAGGCGAAGTGCGCCATCAATGGATGCACGATCGCCATGGCCGAGCGCGGTCGGCAGGTACCGATCATCGTGCAGGTCACGATCGAAGTGACAGGCACAATGCTCGTCGGCACAGAGATCGGCGCTGCGATCACGGCGCTCGAGGCGTATCCGCAGGTCAAAGTCATCGGAATGAACTGCGCGACTGGACCTCAGGAGATGTCGGAGTACGTGCGGCACCTTTGTCGATACACGGATCGATTCGTCAGTGTGATTCCGAACGCCGGGCTGCCGGAGCTTGTTGACGGCAAGACGCATTACGCGCTGACGCCGGACGAGCTGGCCAAGTGGGCGAAAGAGTTTGTCGTCGAAGACGGCGTCAACCTGGTGGGCGGCTGCTGCGGCACGACGCCCGCCCACATCGAAGCGATTGCGAAGGCCGTCGCGGGCTGCAAGCCGAAGGTTCGCGTACCGACGCGACAACCGAGCGTTTCAAGCCTCTATCAGAATGTGACGCTTCGACAGGACAACAGTTTTCTCATCGTCGGCGAGCGGAGCAACACGAACGGGAGCCGGAAATTCAAACGATTGCTGATCGACGACGACATCGACGGACTCGTTGAAATGGGTCGCGAACAGGTTCGGGAAGGATCGCACGTCCTTGACCTGTGCGTCGACTACGTGGGTCGCGACGGCGTTCCCGACATGGCGCGAATCGCGTCACGATATGCCAAGGACGTGACGGTTCCGCTGATGCTGGACTCGACGGAAGCGCCGGTTCTTGAGGCAGGCCTGAAGCTCGCCGGTGGCAAGAGCATCGTCAATTCCGTGAATCTGGAGGATGGCGAGAAGCGGCTGGACGAGGTCTGTCCGCTTCTGCGCAAATACGGCGCCGCCGTCGTCGCACTGACGATCGACGAAGATCCGCAGGAAGCGATGGCCAAGACGGCCGATCGAAAGATTGAGATCGCCAGCCGAATTCACGATCTATTGACGAAAAAACACGGCATTGCAGAAGAGGACATTCTCTTCGACTGCCTGACGTTTCCCGTGACAACGGGAAATGAAGCGGATCGGCCACTGGCCCATGCGACGCTCGACGGCATTGAGCGGATTATGAAGCAATTCCCGAAATGCGGAACGATCCTGGGTCTGTCGAACGTCAGCTTCGGTTTGGCGCCGGCGGCGCGGGCGGTTCTGAATTCCGTTTTCCTGTCGGAGGCGCGCGAGCGCGGACTGACGGCGGCGATCGTCCACGTCAGCAAAATCCTGCCGCGGAACAAGATCACGGACGAACGATGGGACGCCGCGCTGGACCTGATCTACGATCGACGGCGCGAGGGATATGATCCACTTCAGCATTTCATCGGTCTCTTCTCCGATGGCGATGACCTTGAGGAAAAAGAGGCGATCGAGAATCTGCCTGTCGACGAACGACTCAAGCGCCGCATCATTGACGGCAATCGGATCGGCCTGCCGGACGATCTCGACGAGGCGATGAATTCGCATCCTCCCCTCGAAATCATCAATACGATTCTGCTCGACGGCATGAAAGTCGTCGGCGAGCTGTTCGGCTCGGGCAAGATGCAGTTGCCCTTCGTTCTCAGTTCGGCGGAGACGATGAAAGCGGCCGTCGCCCATCTCGAGCCGCACATGGAGAAGAAGGAAGGCGAGCAAAAAGGCACGATTATTCTCGCGACGGTCAAGGGCGATGTGCACGACATCGGAAAGAACCTCGTCGACATCATCCTGACGAACAACGGCTACAAAGTCGTAAATCTGGGTATCAAGCAGCCGATTAACAACATCATCGAAGCGTTCGAGAAACACAAAGCGGATGCCATCGGCATGTCCGGGCTGCTCGTGAAGTCGACGCTGGTCATGCGAGACGATCTCATCGTGCTGAATGAGCGATCGTTGTCGCCGCGCGTGATTCTGGGCGGCGCGGCGCTGACACGGGCCTATGTCGAGAATGATCTGCGGCAGAGCTATGGCGGAGAAGTCGCCTATGCAAAGGACGCGTTCGAAGGCCTTGCGTTGATGGATCGTATTGTTGCCGGCGAACCTTTCATCAAACCGACGGCGACGGCGAAGCCGACAAGGAAAAAATCCGTGTCCCGCGTGGAGGACAACGTCGTGATTCCGGCGCGAAGCGGTGTATCGACGACGAATCCGATTCCGACGCCGCCCTTCTGGGGTTCTCGCGTCATCGAGCGGATCGATCTGCAGAGCGTCATCGGCTATCTCAACGAGAAGATGCTCTTCGGCGTGCAATGGCAGTACAAGCGTGGCCAGCGAACGACTGAAGAATTCGATCAACTGATGCGGACGGAAGTGCGACCGATCCTGAATGAGCTGGTCGCCCTCTGCCGCAAGGATGCCATTCTCAATCCGCAGGCGGTCTACGGTTACTGGCCATGCAACAGCGACGGTACGGATCTCGTCATCTACGAGCCACCGACGACGCCGGGATCGATTGATGCGCGGACGTTTGATCGTCGCGAGATCGTGCGATTCAATTTCCCGCGGCAGGACAAGGCCCCATTCTGGTGTCTGTCGGATTTCTGGCGGCCGATTGATTCGGGTGAAGTCGACGTGGCGGCATTCCACATCGTGACAGTCGGGCGCGACGCAACGCGAATCGCCCAGGAGTGGTTCCGCAAGGATCGCTATCGCGACTATCTGCATCTGCACGGTCTGAGCGTCGAGTGCGCCGAAGGACTCGCCGAATACATGCACAAGCAGATTCGGATGGAACTGGGTATTTCGGGAGGCGACGCGCGCGAAGTCCGGCGGCTCTTCCAGCAGGGCTATCAGGGCAGTCGCTACAGCTTCGGCTATCCGGCGTGTCCGATGCTGGAGGATCAGGAGAAGCTCTGGCCGCTGCTTGAGCCGGGACGAATCGACATTGCGTTGAGCGAGGAATACCAGCTCGAACCGGAGCAATCGACGAGCGCGATCATCGCGCATCATCCCGAGGCTCGGTATTTCAGTGTTCGTGATCGACGGGCCGATCCGGACTTAAAGCAGCGTATCGGGGTTTGAATGCAAGCCGAGGACGCACGGATTCGTTGAACACTTGATGCCACCCGGCGGCGTTCTACGCCTTGCCCGGCTGAATTGCATCCATGAGACCGTCCAGGTAGTGCTCGGATGCAATAAAGAACTCCGCCTCGCCGACGGTATTCACACGGATGTTGACGCCGTCGCGTTTGACATCCTTGCCGAAGGCCTCTCTCTCCAATTCCTGAATCCCCCGGGGCAGTTTGCCTGCGTTGGAACGAAGAAACGTCGTGATGACGGCATCTTTCCCACAGCATTTGACGCGGAGTTCCAGTGCCGGCTGGCTGCCGAAGAGCACGTAGCGTCCCCCCATGACTTTGACAGGATGACGATGCGTGTCCTCCCGGGCTGTTGAGAATCGAAGCCCATAGTCATCAAGAAGCGCTTTTTCGATTTCCGCATCGCTCAGCATGCTCTCCGAAGGAACTGACTGATTCACATAATGGGCCCATTGCCCTGTGAAGACTTCGCTCGGCTTCGCGCTCCGATCGCCCGACGCCATGTACAGAACGGCGAACAACATGATACCGGCGGCCGTCGCGATCACAGCGGGAATACGGAATCCGGACAACAGCTCAGATCGATTGACTTCCTTGCGAAGCTGATGCCATAACGCCGGCGGCATGGATTCGCGCGACAGGCGGTCGCGAAGCATATCGTCCACGTGCCGTTCGGCGTCGAACCGCCGTCGACAGGGTTCGCATGCGCGCAGATGCTCACCGATCTCGAACGTCTTTGCCGTTTCCAGCTCGGAATCGAGATACGGGCTCATCCACTTTCGCGCTGTTTGACAATCCATCAGGCGGATTCCCTCAACAATCCATTCTCTACAGCCAACGCGGCCAATTCCTCACGCAACTTCAGTCGCGCCCGATGTACATGGGACATGGCCGTCCCCATCGGTATATCCAGCACGGCGGAGATCTCCTTGTAGCTGAACCCCTCCAGCATCCGAAGCAGCAGACATTGTCGTTCATCCGTTCCGAGGCGATCGAGTGACGCGACGAGCCGATCGTCAAGCATTTCGCGGAGGCGCTCCGGCTGTTCCATCAATGACGACCATGCCTCTTCCCGCTCCATTGTCGCATGGAGATCGTGATGCACTTCGTCGAGCTGGGGACCGCCGTGTCGGGCGACGCGTTTATTCAGGCGATAGATCGTGTTGATCAGGATGCGAAACATCCATGCCTTGAAATTCGTGTTCGCCTCGAACCGGCCGAATTCTCGCCAGGCCGTCATCACGGCTTCCTGCACGATATCGCTGGCGTGATCATCACCCCACGCCATGCGCGCAGCATAGCGGTAGACCGAGTTCCGAATCGGTTCCAGCAAATCCAAAAACTCAGCCGCCGCCGGGCGTTGCGCCAAGGCCGCCTCCTGTCGCGATTCTCATTATCGATCGATTCGGCCCCGCTTCTCGCGCGGGTCCGACTGGGCGATTGCGAGATTCACCCATCGTTTATTCCCGTTGCGCATCAGCCTATTGCGAACGGCGAAAATCGTCATCCAGGATTCTCGGACATTTTTGATCGCACGCACTCGGCGTACGGCAAGGAAGTCAGCATGGGCAACGAACCGGCCATGGTAGTGGCGCGAGGGCTGAAAGCCGTTAGGATTCCAACAGAGCCGGGGGTGTGGCGGAATCGGCAGACGCTGGGGACTTAAAATCCCCTGCCCGCAAGGGCGTGCGGGTTCGAGTCCCGCCACCCCCAGTCGCGTACAGCTTGCGCACTATGTGTGGAAGGCCCCTCAAAGCACCGTCCATCCGCATATGCGACACTTGACCAATATACTCGCCGGGGATGCCCAGACGCCTGGATCGTCGTGACCTGAGGTCCCTTCGTTCGCAGCTGCATTGCATCGGAGCGACGATTGATGATATCCACCAATGGCCGCGCGACGGCTCTGGTTCGTCTTCCCTCGGGAGTCGCATCCACGTGCTCGCTCCGGGATGCCGTGATCGGTCCGTCGCGGGCACGGGCGTTCGTCTGCGCCGCAGCGGGCGGATGAGAACTCTCTTGGCCGTCGATCTGCACGCTCGATTTCATCCCTTGCGACGCGATTCGGGGCGTTTGGACTGATTTCAGTCCAATGAATCGATTACCATAGAGGCAGCGTGGAAATACGGCCGAACTTCATTCGGTACGGCCCGTCGCCAGCATCAACCTGGGAATCATGCCGATACGCTCCGAAACAACCCGATTGCTCCTGTTGGCGGCATGCCTGTCGATCGCGGACGCTGCATTTGCGCAGCCGAACGACGAGGATCGTACGCAATCGACGACACGCATCGCTACTGACGCGTCGGAGTCCGTCGAAGTACTCAGAAACCGCATCGAATCGCTGCGCATGAACGGCGACTACGCCGGCGCCATCCCCATCGCGCAACAGCTGCACAGCCTGATGGCCGCATCATCGAGCGCCAGCCCGTTTGAGATCGACGACGCCCGCCGATCCGTGGAAACATTGGAGCGAATCTGTGCACTCCCGGCTTCCGCGCAGAAAGAACTCCAGGAAACGGATGCCGCCGCGAATGCGATCGACCTTCATGATGTAGCCGAACTTTATCGTCAAATCGACGTCCGATCGCGCCTGCTTGGTGAAACGCACGCAGAAACGCTTTCGTGGCTGGCTCGACTGTCCGACGCGCTTCGCGAGGCAGGGCGAATCACGGACGCGGAACTCATCCTGCGTCGATCGATCGCAGGACGTCGGGAAGCCCTCGGAGACAGTCACCCGAGCACGCTTCAATCGCTCAGCCATCTTGCCATTGTCATGCACTACCAGGGGGACTATCCGGAATCGGAACGATTGTTTCGCCATGTCGTGGACTCGCGCCGCCGTGTGCAGGGCGCGGACCACCCGGATACGCGCGGCGCCGAATGCAATCTGGCACGGATGCTGTACGAAGTCGGCCGACTTGACGAAGCCGAGCAACTCTACACGCCCTTGATCGAATGGTACAAACGGCGATACGGCGAAGACTACTACATCTCGCTCTATTGCATGGCCGGACTCGCATGTGTCCAACGCGCTCGCGGCGAATTCGACGACGCCGAACGACTGCTTCGCCGACGATTGGAGATCAGTCGCCGACTCAAGGGCGACGATCCGTCCGACGATCTCGACGCCCTGAATGCCCTGTCCCTGGTGCTCTACGAACGCGGCGACCTGGACAATGCGGAAACTGCCTGCCTGGAGGCACTCAGCGTTCACAAACGCATCAAGAACGTGGACGATCACAAGCTTGTTGAACTCACCAACAACCTGGCAGACATCCTTCACGCCCAGGGCCGCTACGACGAAGCCGAGGCGGCATGGCGCCGCGCCGCCGTAAGCTTCGAGACCGTGCGCCGCCGAATCAGCTACGCGGGATTCGAACGCATCCGATTCGCCGCCGACGAATCGCCGTTCCTGCGACTCGCGGCATGCCAGGCACGAAACGGGAAACCTGACGAGGCGTGGAATAACCTCGAGCGCGGTCTCGCCCGGGGTCTCATCGACGCTGTCGATGTATCGAGCGACCGCGCACGCATCGACATGTCTGCGGACGAGAGGGCCACACGCGCGCGATGGCTCGCACAAATGCAACAGTCAGAGGAGCGCCTCGCAATCGTCGAATCGGACGACGCCGCGACACCGGCATCCATGGACGAGGCGCGACGGATTCGAAATGCTGCGCGCGTCGACGTCATCGCGTTTGATAAGTTGATGGCCGAGCGCTACGGCGTCCCGGGTTCGGAGCCATACGATCTCCGCCGGATTCAAAGGCGCCTGTCGAATCACATGGCGATTATTGCGTGGCTCGACTTCCCTGCATCGCCGGAAACTGCCGCGGCCGCGGCAGAACATTGGGCGTGTGTCGTGCGCAATGAAGGTCCGCCGAAGTGGATTCGACTGTCGGGGACCCGATCGCAGTCACGTTGGTCCAGTCGCGACACGAGCCTTGCAGAGCGCGTCTCCATGCAGCTGGCGAAGCGTCCGACAACGCGCGTCGATCTGAATCGTGATCTCGGGGCACTACTGGCCCAGCGGGTTCGAAGCATTGAACCGCATCTCGAGGGGATCGAGCACATCGTCGTCCTTCCGATCGGTCCGATGAGTCGAATCCCCTTACAGGCTTTGACGGATCGATACACAATCAGCTACGCGCCTTCAGCGACGCTCTTTGCCTGGCTGGCCGAGTCCGGCTCGCCCGGCCGCGTGCGTGATCGAGGCAAATCGCTCCTCGCGGTGGGCGATCCGAATTACACGTCGACGGGCGGCGCGGGGCTGGGACCCATTCCCGGCACGGGCCACGAAGTCCGCGCGATCGGCCGAGTCTTCATGTCCCTCTCGGGAAATCTCGACAACCCGATGAGGGTCGCATCGAAGATACCGGAACCAGTAACAACGCTGTATCTCAAGCAGGATGCAGCCGAAGCCAACATTCAGGAGCTCGCCCTCAACAACCGACTTCGCAACTACACGCACATCCATCTGTCCGCTCACGCGATCCTCAATGATCGCGCCCCGTGGCGATCTGCCTTGCTCCTGTCTCAAACACCGGAGACAG
>JAJDEC010000021.1 GCA_029259995.1 Phycisphaerae bacterium | reverse complement strand
ATACGGAAGGGCCGTCGGCGTATTGCATGTTGTGCAAGGCTGCGGACAGCTCACGAACGCACAGTCCGAACCGTCGCCCTGATAGGTGCCGCCCTGAACATCAACACAGTCCGAGGCGTCCGTCGCCGGAGCGCAGGTGCCGTTGTTAAGACAGCAGGCGCCACCGGCGCTGGGCGTGAAGCAGGAAATCGTCGCTTCCCAGCCGGCCTGTGCGACGGACGTGTCCGACGTGAATTCAAACGTCAGGCTGCCGTCGACGGCGCTAGAGGCGACAATGCCGGGCGCTGTCGGGCCGGTGAATATTCCGATCACAGGAGCGCCGGTCGAATTGCCGTCGTAGATAGTGAGGAAGTCAAAGTTGTTTTCGACCGTAAAAGTTGTGAAATTGAAGACCAGTTTGTCTCCAACGACGTCCGGCGTAAACGTCTTGATGAATGCCTCGCTGTTGGTGTATGCACCTGCCGCGCCGCCGGAATCAAAAAACGTGCCCGTGCAGGTCGTCTCGGGCGTGTTATCCATCAAATACGTCTGGGCTTCGGCGGTGCCGGCGAACGCCAGCATGGCAACAGCAGCGATCGCCGCCGTTGAAATTGTGCGCACGGTACCCATCCGTGCACTCGTACAGTAGCAACTAATACTCTTCCTAAACATGCAGAACCTCCTCCTAATCGGACCGTTAAAGAAACGTCATGTGAAAGCACAGCAGATACGCCGAACCAATCGACGCTGCCGTTGGCATCACGTACTGACAACATGTGGTAAGCGCGTAGAAATGCGGCTCACAACCCTTCCCTGCAGCTCGCCGGCACGCTTGAGACGCGTCGGCAAGTCCCCGAAAATGGGGCATTTGGAGCGAGAACTCGCTCCGGTATCTTCTTCCCAGTGCCTTTGAACGTACCACAACGAATGGCGCGGTTCAAGGAAACCAGCACTGATAATGGGGAAATGTCAGTGTCCGGCCGTGGATCAATCGGTGGTGCCCAAATCCCGCTTTGTTCGCGGTGCGATGCCCCATTCCAGATCGCATGGCGCATCCGCGGGCCGAGGGAAAGGGGCCCTTGGTGCCCTTGGGCGTCGTTGGAAATGCTCGCTGTGGACGACCTGCGATCAGGACAGAGCCATCAATACCGGATTGAGAACAATCCGAAGGCGCCGGCCAGGAATGCGGCACTAAGTACTGCCGCAGCAATGGTTTGCCGTCGAGACTTGGCGATTCGTCGGCGACGGGCCACATTTTCGGTCGTGATCAGCGAATCCAACGACGCTTGCGGCGATGTTACTGACGGGGACTCGACGGCGAGCCGCAATTCAAGCCCACGCTTTTCCATCGACTCGAATTTGATATTGCCGGCGATGGCCGCGTCCGTCGCCGCCGCCGCATCCGCGAAAATGCACCCTCGGTATCGACCCGTGACAAGCGCAAGCCCGAGCTCTTCGTCATCACGGGCATCAAACCAGTCGACATCGAGTTCGGGCATTCGGGAAACATAGGCCTGGAGAAGTTTCCGTTCCTCGGCACAGAGTGGACCTCGAACGGCATACCGCAGTTGCAAAGAACCGTTTGATTCCTGATTCATGGGTTTGAATACCTTGTGAGGACAATTGTCGTGAGAATAGCCAGGCCGACGATTCCGGGGATGCCGGCGAACGGAAAGATGCTCGCCCCTGTGAGCCACGCCGGGCCCTTGTACCGGATAAACGGTCGTGCCCCGAGGATGACGAATATCCCGCCGGCGTGGATACCCGTCGCAAGCCACAGATTCTGTGTCGTCGCAAACGAAGTGGAGAGCAGAATGCCCAGTGCCAGATGTCCGAATATGGTCCATCTGCGCTTGACGCTGCGGACGTAATGGGCTGCGGCGAAAACGATGCTCGTGATCGCAATCGCCAGCCCCGGCGAAGCGCCCGATCGCGCCAAGTCGTACTGGAGCGTGCCGCGGAAGACACATTCCTCAACAACGGCACCGAAAATCGCGGACGGAACCAGGAGTATGAGTCGTCGAATCCAGCGCCGTCTTGACTGGCGGACATCGATGTCGATTCGTTCGAACGCCAGCCAGATGATCAGGAGGCCGACGAGGATCAGTGTCGCCAACAGGGCCCCCTGAACGGCATGAACAAAGGTCGCGTCCCGTGGGAACAATGCCCCGTAGTGAGCTGAAATCGAATCGCCAATTACCCAGGGGTAGACGAGGATGACTGCAAGCAATGCGGATTGCGTGACGATCCGGCCGACAATTCGAACCGAACGCGGGGCATCCTTGCTCGACAGTTGCCATCTCAAGGGCAATTGGTGGAATCGCAGCATGGCCGCCTGGGCCAGCCACATCACAACGGGAATCGCAAGCAGAAACGAAAGGGCGATCATGCGTCAGCGTCTGATCGCTTCGCGATCCATTGCATTGGTTGATTCGTCAATCGGCGTGGAATAGGCGGGATCTCCCTGTATCGCACGTGTCCATCGATTGTCGCCCCAGAGAAACCACTGATCGGGACAATCGCGAATGAACTTCTCAAATCCGTCGGTCCATGCCTGCATCGCACGGCGGACGCTTTCGGTCCGGCCTCCGTCGCTTCTCGGCAGCCGCTGGACTCTAATCGGATTCGCGAAATATAGAACCTGACGATTGCCGTCACGCCGCGCAAAGAGGGGGCGCATCGGCACTTCGGCAAGCATCGCCAGCGAGGCTGGGCCCGATGGCAGATAGGCCGTGCGACCCAACAGGTGGACGGGAACGCCCTCGGACGCGCGCTGAGCCAGATCCGGCGTAATGGCGACGGTCCGGCCGGCTCGGATGGCTTCAATGATGAGTTCGGCGCGAGCGGCCGGATTTGTCAATTTCGACGGCTCAATGATCACGTCCAATCCCGCAGCCTGACACCAGCGGCGCTTGAGTTCCACTTTTCGGGCGTCTTTCGACCAGCGCAGGTAGATCGAGACGGGCATCGACTGGTTGAGGCGGACCAGTGAAATCAGATAATTCACGCAATGTGCCGGTGCGATCAGGCCGCCGCCGTCGCGCTCGATATCGCCCTGGCCGGATTGAATCGAATCGTCGAGATCGATGTCTCGCGCGGCGAGTTCTCGAATCCTGCCGGGATTGTCGCGATTCGAGAGAATCCGAAGTCCGTTCGTCAGGTGACGAGCGACATTGTTGAAATGCCTTCGATAGACGTCGGGCGTAAACACTTTCGTCGCGATCATGTTTTTCCTGACGATCGCCGCGAGCTTCGGTGCATGAGGCCCGCACGCTCCGAGGACGCGCTCCGCCAGACTGAGTGCGAAATCGGGCGCGAATGGGGCGAGAGAGACGGCGCCATGGACGATTCCCGACGTGCAGCGGCGACGCAATTGGCGCAATGAAGACATTGTGACGTAATCTAGGCCGATCTTGCGAATGCCACAAAGGCGGCCGATCTTTCGGGAGTTGGCGACGTCCAGGCGCGCCCGGGCCTTCGGTTCCGGTCGACGCTGTCAATCCACGCGCCTATCATGCCGGGTCGATTTGCAGACATCGTCGCCTGGCGGCGGACATTCACGAAAGGTGCAACATGGCGGAAGCGGAAAAGGTAGTCATCGTCGGATCCGGCCCGGCCGGCTGGACGGCCGCGATATATGCGGCGCGCGCGAATCTGGATCCGCTCGTGTTCCCCGGAAAGGCCGCAGGCAGTGATCTTCTTCCCGGCGGTCAATTGATGCTCACGACGGATGTCGAGAATTATCCGGGCTTTCCGGACGGCGTGACGGGCCCCGACATGATGCAGCTCTTCATGCGTCAGGCCCTTCGATACGGCACGCGCGTCGTGACGACGAACGGCGTCAAGTCGAAAGAGGAATTGAGCGGCGATACGCCACTGTGGTCTGCGAGCTTTCAGAATGTCGAATCGGTCGATCTCGGGCAGCAACCTTTTCGCGTCGTTGGCGATGCGGGCTTTGAAATCATGGCGCACGCCGTCATTATCGCGACGGGCGCCAAAGCCAACTGGATCGGCCTCGAGAACGAACAAAGGCTGGCCCAGTCCGGCGGGGGCGTGAGCGCTTGCGCGGTCTGCGACGGGGCGCTTCCGTTGTTCCGCGACAAGGAACTCGCCGTTGTCGGCGGCGGCGATTCTGCCGTTGAAGAGGCGACGTATCTCACCAAGTTTGCCAGCAAGGTCTACCTGATCCATCGTCGCGATCAGCTTCGCGCGAGCAAGATCATGCAGGATCGAGCACTCAACAATAAGAAAATTGAAATCCTCTGGAACAAGTCCGTCGTCGACGTTCTTGGGGACGATGTCATTTCCGGCGTCCGCCTGAAAGACACTGTTTCCGGTGATGAAAGTGAATTGTCGTTGGGAGGCCTGTTCGTCGCGATCGGTCACACGCCGATTACGGGATTTCTGAAGGGTCAACTCGACCTGGACGACGCCGGCTACATCAAACTTGCCGACACCTATCGATCCACGACCAATGTGGATGGCGTTTTCGCGGCAGGTGATGTCTCGGACCACGTCTATCGGCAGGCGATTACCGCTGCGGGCATGGGCTGCAAAGCGGCGATCGACGCCGAACGATGGCTTGCGGAAAAAGGAATCGACTGATCGGGACAAGCGCCGCGACCAAGAATCCAACGTCCATGAAAAAGCCCCGAACGATCGTGACGATCGTTCGGGGCGTCTTTTTTGTCACCAATCTTCAGCAGTCGGCGAGGTCAGGCCTTCCGACCGTTGCGTCGTCGGCGCCGCTTCAGCAGGCTGATTCCGAACAGCGTGAACGGCATGCTGGATACGCCGCCGAAGAACGGACAGAGGCTTGCGCCCGGATTCGGATCACCCGTTCCGCCGCCGCCGCCGCCGGTGCCCGTGCCGCCGCCGTTGTCACAGACGTCGCCGATCCCATTGCCGTTCTGATCGGACTGATCCGGATTCGCCGCTTCACGACAGTTGTCGATGCAGTCGGAGATACCATCGCCGTCGGTATCGATTTCCGGCACGTTGCAACCGCAGGCGCCCGGAGCCGTCTTGTTCGGATCGAACGGGCATGCATCGATGTTGTCGGGCACGCCGTCACCATCGGAATCGTTCGCAGGGGCCGGGAAGTCGACACAGTCGGCCACGCCGTCACCGTCTCGATCCTGATCCGACGTTCCGCAGCCGCAGATGCCAGGTAGCACCTTGCCCGGATCGTTGGGGCAGCCGTCGCAGCTGTCGCCGTCTCCATCGTTGTCGAAGTCGGCCTGGTTCGGATTCGCAATGCCCGGACAATTGTCGCAGGCGTCGGGCACACTGTCGCCGTCCGAGTCCGTCTGGTTCGGATTGAACGCAAACGGACACTGATCGCAGACGTCGCCCAGGCCGTCGCTGTCCGTGTCGCCCTGGCCCTGATTCGAGATGAACTTGCAGTTGTCGCAGGCGTCGCCGAGGGCGTCGCCGTCCGAATTCAACTGATTGGAGTTCGCGGAATTGGGGCAGTTGTCGCAACCGTCCGCCACACCGTCGCCGTCGGCATCGGCCTGCGTCGGATTGGGCACGCCGACACAGTTGTCGTCGCAATTGATCGTGTTGCCGCCGACACATGGGTTGTCGCCCTCTGTGCCGCTGCCGTCGCCGTCTTCGTTGATACCGTCGCCGTCGACGTCCGGGTCGCAAACGTCGCCCGTTCCGTCGCCGTCAAGATCGGCCTGATCCTGATTCGTTTCGGTCGGACAGTTGTCGCATGCATCTCCGAATGTGTCGCCATCGTTGTTCGGCTGTACGCCGCCGACAATCGGATTGAAGATCGCCGGACAGTTGTCCAGATCGTCTGCAACACCGTCATCGTCCGAATCCGGTGGATTCACAACCACGTCGACCGATTCCATGCCCGTCACGCCGGAGACCGGATTCGTCACAGTCAGCACGACGCTGAATGTGCCGGGCGTCTGGAAGATGTGCTCGACGACGGGGCCGAGACCGACGGCGCCGTCTCCGAAGTCCCAATTGTACTGAAGCGTGGCGTTTTCGAGTCCGAACTCGTCTCGCGTGCCGTTCGCGTTGAAGTTGACGCGCAACGGTATGCGATTGTTCGGATTGATCGTGCCGGCTTCCGGGAAGCTGACAAGGATGTCAGGGAACAACTGCGGAATGACGTCGCCGCCGTCGACCAGGATCGGTCGGCTGTAGGCCGTCAATCCTGCCGTCAGGAATCGGAACTGATCCGGATTGGCGCCGTTGTCGTCGAAGAAGCTGTGAACGCGATAGTTCAGCCCCGTCGCGATGCCGGGATCCCCCGCCAGTTCGAGCGTTGTCGGATTCGGGACGGACAGGATGCGATAAAAGCCGGGATTCGGGCTGTTCAGGATTCGCACCTGATCGGTTCGCTTGGTATCCGTCGCCTCAAAGTCCGCCGTCGGATCGGTCAGCAGAAACAGGCCGTTGCTGTCCACCGAGGTTTCCGCGCCTGCGCCGACGATCGGCGTGGCGTTGATCGTGAATGAGACTTCGCCGTTGTCCGATGTGTATGGCGAGCCCGTGATGGCTTGCGCCGTCTGTGGTCCTGAGATCTGACCTTCGACATTCCAGACTTCGCCATCGGGCAGCGTGTCGTCAAAACAGGTCAGCGTCCAAAGCTCCTGCTTGGCCACATTCGTATTGACGCTCTTGCCCGTCACGGTTCCGCGACCGCGGTTGTCAGCTGCCACGAAGGTTTCCGAGAACAGCGGATCCACTTCGTTGTCCTGGCCGGGGCCGACGACAGGCTTCGCGTAGAAGAAGTAATCGCCGTCGCTCAGCAGCGAGAGGTCCACGGAGAACGTGTCGCGTGACACGCCGCCAACCGGTGGGGCTTTCGCCTTCAGTGGATTGAGCGCCGTGCCGTTATATCCCTCGCCGTCATCGTCGACGTAGAACCGATATCGCGTGCCGCCAAACAGGTCGAACGCCGTGTACTCGATTAGGAACGCGACGGCATCTTGTTGTCCGCCCGGAGGCGCCGTGATCTCCACAGTCGGAATCACACGTGGCTTCCAGAGGAACGTCACGATCGATTCGTTCGGATTCGTCTGAATATCCTCAATCGAGATTCCACTGAGGCCGGCCGAACCGCTGTTGTACCAGCGCGACGTCGGAGACGTGTCCTCGTCGTTCCATCGCGTTGCGCCGCCGGTACCCGGGAAGGGATCGCCCGCGTCGCCCAGGTTGACCGGCAGATTGTCCAGGCCGTCCGCCTGAACGATCTGATAGGCGGCATGCGATCCGATGCGTTGCTGCAGCGGGAAGCCTTCCGAGTTGCCCAGATCCGGGCCGCCCGGTGTGCTGAAGTCCGTGTGCATGATCATCATGCCGTCGCCCGGCAGGATCTGAGAGAAGTTGATACGGAACGGATTGACCGGATCAACGCGCGTCAGCCTCCAGAAGAAAAACTGCTCTTCGGGTTTGTTCGGATTCGTGTACGTATAGACCGACTTCGACCGGACGAAGGCATAGTCCGGAAGCACGATCTGCTTAGGCTCAAACGGCTCCAGGACCTCGCGCAACGGTGTGACGTCGATCCAGGGATCGTGATCGGTGCCGATTCGGGCACTGCCCGTTCCCAGCTTGAGGAACGGCGCAGGATGCACGAATCCACCGGACATGATGTCCCAGATGCCGACGGCTTCATCGGACGGCAGCCCGATATACACGTCATAGTCATAAAGGTCTGGATAGCCTTCCCACACGTGCAGGAATTCGTGGGCCATCAGTTCCTTGCCCCAGGTTTCCGTCGCCGCGACCTGTCCGACTTCACCGCTCTGGCCTAGGCCGGTTGTAAAGTCAGAGAACAGAATGGGTGACAACGGATTCTCGCTACTTTCGAGAATGTTGATCGGCAGGTCCATTCCCGGAGCGGGCAACTGGAACAGCCCGCGTCCGCCGGGAGCGAGTCCGTCCTGATAGAGTCCCGGCGGGATCAGGATGGTCGAGAACAGGAAGTTGACCGTGACGGGCTTGGCCTCGCCTGTTGTCAGATCGAAACTGACCAAACGTCCCGGTGGCGACGTGTCTGTGCCCAGCAGCGTGTTGCCGCTGAATGCAAGGCCGCGAACGGAATCAAAGTTCAGCAAGGGGCCGACTTCCGTGCCGACACCGGTCGTTGTGTTGATCGATATCAACACTTGGGCGTCACCGCCGGCAATGTCGGCGACGCCGAACAGATCGCCGTTGGCGTTGATGGCGAGGCACTGAACATTGGTGAATCCCAATGCTCCGGGGAGGGCGGTTCCAACGCCGGTTGTCGTGTCGATCGTGATGATCTGGTTGGTCGCAACATCAGATCCGAACAGCACGCCGGCATTGATGTTGTGTGCAAGGCCTCGAATGTCGTCGAAGCCGACGCTTCCCGGTGCACCAATCTCAGTTATGAAGTTGGGACCTGGGCCAACAAGGATATCAATCAGGAGCAGCGTGTCCGTGTCGGTATTAACCGTCAGGAACCCCGGTCGTTCCGCCATGGTGCCCGGATCGATGATCGTATCCGCCATGCTGAACGCGAATTCAATTTCGGGTATTTCGTCGAAGAATGCAAAACCGTTTCCGCTCTGCGCATCCAGACCGAAAAGCGTCATCTGATCCGGCACAGGGCCGACCAGGAAGCCATTGATCAGGATCGCAAGTCCTTCGATGGAGTTATTCAGTTTCTGAACAACCGGGGACACGTGGTTGTCCCAGTCCACTGATGCGTCCAGGGCCGCCACTGTGTCTTCCGTGAGTCGACGCCGACTGAACGGATAGTTACTGCCGCCGCCGCCATCGTTGGGCGTTCCCGGATCGAGGTCGATCGCATAGTTCTCCGTGCCCTCGTTGCGAATTTCGCCGAGGTCCAGTAGTCCATCGAGGTTGAAGTCGCGCTTGAGGACATTGCCCGGCATCGTGTCCGGTCCATCCTTGCGCCACGTCAACCATTCGATTGTGACCTGATTACCACCGTCGAAACCATTTGCTCCATGCACACGATACGAGCCGGGGCCCGCAGGAGGCGTGATGTTGTCCGGACCGCCGGCACCACCGGGATCACCGCCGTTGATGTCCTGACCGTAACGACTGTCATTCAGCGTCGAAGTCACTTCGCCAAACTGGAGGTCGCCGCCGTATCCAAGGCCTGACGTGGACTGTGCGTGATAGATCGATGACGGCAGGTCATCAAATTCCGCCGGACCGTCATAGACGATGATTTCGTCACCTGTGCCACCGACCATTGCGGAGGTCAGCGTGTCAGGCAGAATCGGTGCCGTAAACGGATCGCCGCCGGTGCCGCTGGCTCGCGGATCAACCGAACCGTCGCCGACAAAGGCGACTTCTGCCGGGAGCGTGCCCGCGGGATAGTCGTTCTCCGTCGGGAATAGCAATCCTTCCGAATCATCCGGCGGCGTCGTGTCACAATAGTCCGTGATCGGACACGCCGTCGGATTGCCGTCAGGATCCGGGTAGAGGATGTTGATATGGCGATAGCACGCCTCGGGCGGATCGGTGCAAGGCACTGGCGGATCTTCGGGTGGATCCTCGTTATTGTTATCCAGTTCCTCGTCAGTTTGTCGTTCGGCGCTCGGGCGAACGGCATCCGTATCTCGACACCAGTTACCGGTTCGCGCCAACGTTCCACCGACATTGGCTTCAAACAGCTTCAGGTCGGGACCGCCGGGAATCGGGCCTTGTGACGGATCCTCAGGATCGAATGCCGCAAAGTTCGGAATGTTCTGGACCAGCTGACCGAACGAGAAGCCGGGAGGCCATGCCGGTGCATCGGGGGCAGGCGGAATCGGGTCGACCATCGCGGCGATGTGCTTGTCGGTCCAATAGGCTTCCCACCATGCATTGTAATCCCAACGCGGATAGGCTGCATTGTACATGCCGGCCGGGATACCCTCGGCGTTGTCCGGCGAAGGCGTTGTGCCGCCGGGGCCGCGGAACATGGCGTCGCCGGGCATCATCTGCAACTTCGTCGTAATGCTGTCATTGTCGTCGACCCATGCATCGGGGCCGTCGTATATGTCGTTGCCGAATCGAGCCATGAATCCGCTCGCCTCCGGCGCGCCGCCCGGTGACGGACCGCCGACGTTGTCGGGAATTCCGTCCATGTCTTCGTCGACAAGAGGTGCGCCGACGTCGCCGGGATAGTTTCGCGTGATATATTCGTTGGCCCAACGCCGTGAACCCACTTCCGCATCCATTGGCGGAGGCGATCCGGCGAACGGATTCTTGAAGCTCGGGTCAAGGCGAATCCAGCGAGTTTCCGGCGTCGTGCCGCTTGGATCGTAAATTCGCATGAAGTCTTCGAACGGCTCGGGGAAATCCCATTCGCCGTCACCGTCGCCCTGGGCGCCCGTCGGATCGGACGCGCCATCCTGGTTCTCGCAGACTTCCGCGGAATCGATGATGCCGTCGCGACCGCACACCCCGCAGTTCAGCTGGGGATTACCGACCTGATCGCCGGTATCGTCGTTCATCCAGCCGTCCATCGTGCTCTCAAGGAGGGCGTCATATCGCTGATTGTCGTTCAAGTCGCGAAATCGTTCACCCGGTGTCCACACGGGATCCATGTTGGCGTCAAAGTCAACCAGCCCCGGCGTCGGAAAATCCTGGAACGGATTTCGGCCCGGCGTCGCAGTGCCCTGCAGCCCGCCGTTGTAGTCGATCAGCATCATCTGATTCTGGGCGTCGGGGACATTCTCGCCGTTGAATCCATCGATGTAGCGATCGTCGCCGTCGAGATCGTTAAACGGAAGCACGAGCGCACCGATCGTCGTTGCGCCTTCGTCGACTTCGAAATCGCCCAGCGGGAGTACGGGCCAGGGCACTTCGACCCATCCGTACACGTCGCCGCTGACATTCACCTGTCCGTAGGAAATCTCATGGAAGTACTCGGCGAACGAATCGACGAATTCCTTCTGACGAAAATCGAAGTAGCTGTCGCGTGCGCCACCGGGGTTCGGCAGTGCCGGCAACGGTTCGTTTTCGCCGACGGCATTGCGCAACGACTTGATGGGATTCGCCAGCATGACAACGAACTTGCGCTCTTGCGCATGCGCCGTCTCTGAATACCCCGCAACGATGAGGGCAGCCATCAAAGTCAGTGCGACGATTGAGCGCCGTCGCGGTAGACCATTCAAACGGAATTGACCATGCCGAATCGATTCTCGATCGAGCATCATGATTTACTTCCTCCATCGGTCCGATGAACTTGCGGGGGATTTCGAAATCCGTGTTTTGTTGTTGCACATTCCATGGTGCTTTTTTGCGTTGGAAGAACTCGGCGTCCGCGCCCAATGCCGAACATCCCCGCGCATGATGAGATGGACGAGACCTCATCATGGGTGATCTGTTCGATTCGTGAGGGCTTGAGCGACTATCAACGACAATCCAATGCCTTCGATGCCGCCTCGGAATTCCTCCTGCCTTCCACTGGAGCGCCTGCCAACGCTCGCTGATCGCGATTCCATGTCAGCAGACTACGGGCTCCAACGCTGTGGTCAGACAATCAGCCGGTTGCATATTAGACCGTGACCACCTGTCCACCATCCCCCACACAGGCGTGCAGTTACTTGCGGGGCGATGCCAAGTATATCACGCTCACTGGCCGTTACCCAACCGTCCGAGCCGAGGTAAGTCACAAAGTTATAAGTACTTTCGTTGGTTCCGGTATTGCGGAGTGCGCCGGATTCCGCCCTGTGGACCCGCTAGGCAAGAACATGGAGCGGTACGATCCCGGCCTGGGGCCGCAATCGATCCGTTTTTGTGAATACGTCCGAATATTGATCTTCCAGATAGTCGCGTTTGGGTCCGGATCGAATGTGGTCCCACGGCAGAATTTCGTCGAAGGACCGCTCCCTGTGGGCGTACCAATCCGGGTCCAGACCGCTAGACGCGAACGCGTCATTCCAAATCCGGTTGTTGAAGCACTCGTCCCATCCATCAAATCGGGCGCCCGCCCTGAACGCCGATTCGATCGTCGCCCCCAGTCGCCGATCGCCGCGCGACAGCACGGCCTCCAGAATCGATCGCTGCGGATCATGTGTCTTGATGACGACGGCACGATTTCGACTTGCCCGGCTTCGCTCGGACAGTCTGCGTCGGGCCTCGTGAAAGTAATCGACGTGTG
>JAJDEC010000003.1 GCA_029259995.1 Phycisphaerae bacterium | reverse complement strand
TCTTTGCATGATAATGCGTGTGTCAACCCGCCACTCAACGACTATTCGCCGGGTACGTCGACAACGGGCGGCGACTCCGGTTTCGCACCGGAAACCCGCTCCAGCGCCAACGTCGCGATGAAACCCGCAAGCAACATGCCGGCGCCGATTCCGGCATCCGCGGCCGTCGCGGGAATGTTCTCAATGGCCAGCGTGACGGCCGATCCAAGCACGATCCCAAGCAGACAACCGATCGTCGGCTTCTCATGCGTCTTCAACAGCCACTTCAGAAGATTCGTCACCAACACGACGCTGAGAATCACGCCAATCCCAACAGGGAGAATGATCCGAAACGCATTGACATCCCCGTCCTGTCCCATGCTGAGCACGTACGACTTGCCCAGCGAAATTGCGGAGAGAATCTGCTCGTATCGACCGAGAATCAGAAGCATGTACGCCCCGGAAATTCCGGGCAGGACCATCGCGCTCATGCCCAACACGCCCGCAACGACGTCTCGCGAATAATCGATCTTCAAATCGTATTCACCGCGTTCGATCATCGCCTTTCGCGCCGCCTTCTCCGCGTCCGTCGGCTTCTCGATGTCACCGCCCGCAAAATGAATCGCAAACATCAACCCGATGCCCGCCAGCATCGCGACAATCGTCGACGTGCGCCACGGCGACGCCATTCGAAACAACATCGGTCCCCCGCCAAGCGTCATCCCGATGAACAACCCGTACATGATGACCGGCTGCGTCGCCACCAGTCGCGATAATGTGCCAGACAACCCGAGAATCGACACAGCGGCCATGCTTCCAATCACAGCCAGCAGAAGCAGTGATCGGCGCGTGAACTTCAATCGCGTGATATTCGCCACGGCATCGATGAAATCTTCATAGAGTCCCATGATCAGAATCATCGTGCCGCCGCTGATGCCGGGAACCAGGTTCGCCAGCCCCATCAGAATGCCCGCAATCCCGCATCGCGTGAATGGAAACCCGCGCAAATCAGCTTCAACACCCGCATCGCCGACAGTCTTTGATTCTTTGTGTTCACTCATGGGCGGGAATTGATCTCGAATCGACGCGTTTTGTCAACGCGCATCGTGAATTGAACCTGATCCTAAGTACCCAATGGGAATTATTCATTGTGTGGAACCGGCTAATAGCCGGTTCGTTACGGGCGATAAGCTGGTGGCGGATTCAATGAATCATTCTGCATCTCAACTTGGTGTCGACGCCGCCAACGACGAAACGAATCGTCTCACGTCGCCTCGACGAGCCCCCCGTCACGCATCTCGAACCGTCGCGCACATCGACCGCACGTCGCCGCCCCTGCAACCTCACCCAGTCGCTCCCCGCATTCGCACGCCCAGCCGTCCCGACGCGCCGGTACCCCGACCATCATTGCGTAATCCGGCACATCCTTCGTCACGACCGCCCCCGCCGCGATGAACGCGTGCCGACCGATCGTGTTCCCGCACACGATCGTCACATTCGCCCCGATCGAAGCCCCCTCGCGCACCAGCGTTTTCTTGTAGTGCTCGCCGCCGCGCTGCGGATACTTGCATCGCGGATCCAGAATGTTCGTGAACGTCATCGAAGGCCCGCAGAAGACAAAGTCTTCCAGCTCCACGCCCTCATAGACCGACACGTTGTTCTGAATCTTGACGTGATTCCCAATCCGAACGTTGTTCCCCACATTCACATTCTGCCCCAGCGAACAATCTCGACCAATGACGGCTCCACTCTGTACGTGCGAGAAATGCCAGACTTTCGTCCCCTCGCCGATCGTCACATTCTCATCAACGACACTCGTCGGATGCACGAAGAAAGGCAACTCCCCCGAGCGTCCCGCAATCGACGACGCACCGTCATCCTTACCCAACAGACTCAACGTTGCTCGCTCAAGAATATCCATCACGGCCACGCCCTGTTCCCCGTTCGCAATCTCGATCGCACCGCCATCCACACGCTCGACAAAATACGCCAACTCCTCCGACAGCGGCAGTCGCCCCTCACACTTCACAACCTCCGTCGGTCCCTCCCGCGGAATCGGTTCGCCGCGCACCCAGTCGATCCCCTTCTCGTAAAAGTGAACGACCTTCTCTGCCGACGAATCTTCGAACGACAGCATCCCCTTCGACCCGATCACGACGAGCCGATGCTCCTTGAACGGATGCAGCCAGCTCACGAAAATATGCCCGACCACATTGTCGGGATACGTCAGCACTGTCATCGTCGTGTCGTGAATCCCCGGCTGAACAAACGCCCCGCCGCGCGACTCCACCCGGAGCGGCTCGCGATTGATCAGATGCTGAAAAATCGAAATATCGTGCGGCGCGAAACTCCAGAGGATGTTCTCCTCCTTGCGGATCGTCCCGAGATTCAGCCGATTGCTATAGACGTACTGCAAACGACCGACCTTCCCCGCATCAATCATCTCGCGGATCTTCCCGATCGCCGGATGAAACAACAGCACGTGCCCGACCATCAAAGGCACGCCCCGCTCCCGCGCCAGAGCGACAAGCGACCGCGCATCTTCGGACCGCAACGTCAGCGGCTTCTCGACAAGCACCGGCCTACCCGCCTCAATCACCTGCCGCGCAATCTCAAAATGTGTCTCCGCCGGCGTTGCAATCGTGAAGCCGTCGAACCCGTCCGCCAGCGCCGCTTCAACGGATTCGAAAGTCTTCGCATCCGGATACGCCAGCCCCAATTCACTGCGCCGCGCCGCCACGGGCTCGACAAATCCCCCTAGATTGCCCAGTTCCGCGAGCGTGCGAATATGATTCCCGCCCCATCGCCCGCCGCCAATGACACAAATCCGCTTCGACATGATCCCTTCAACCGACTCCGCGCAATGCACCCGCCTGCCGCACTCCGTAGCGTCCGCCCTCTGCGGCGGACGACGAAAAACGTAGCGCCCGCCCTCCGTGGCGAACGACTGATGGCGTTACACGTCGTCGCGTACCAACCGCCAAGACCACAGCCCGTCATTGGAACTGCGACGCTAAACAGTGATTCTACGGGAAGTTCCGGCCCAGTGCGCGATCTAACTACGCAATGGGAATCATTCATTGTGGGGAACCGGCTAATAGCCGGTTCGTTACGTGCGATAGGCCGGTGGCCGATTCAATGAATCATGATGCCTTTCAACTTCTTTGCGCGATGCATTCGAGCATGTTGAGAATCTGAACGACGGAATCATCAACCGCGCCCCGCCGCAGTCGAAGACCGAGTCTAGCGCGACCTTAACATCCGGCCTGTGATTTGACGTGAAACCTCATCGAATCCAGACGTGCAATCGAGCAGCCCGACCGTCATTATTTCACGTGAGGGCAAAGAAGCATCAATTCACTCGATCCCTCGGCCGCCGAATCCCAATCCCACCACACCCGAACAACACCACTCGGCGGCCTCTTTCTGCGCAACGACAAGCCCGACCCGCTCCGACTGCATCGCAAGCAGCGCATCGCCAAGTCTGCCCCGCTCCGAAGGAGCGAAAATCTGTAGCCACGGGTGGAGTGAAACCGCGAAGCGGTGAAACGAAACCCGTGGAACTTGCGTGTTCTCTCCGATTCCGCCCTGAAGGGGCGGAGGATATTCCCGGACAATCTCACGCCCAACGTCAACATGTCGCCGCACAGGCAACGGAGAACACATTACGAATCCGACACTTCATCGGATTGCGCAATGATGCATCGAAGGCCCCTCGGAAGGCTTCGCCACGAGCGTTATCAACACCAACAAGATGCTACTTGTGAACAATCGGACTGAAATACACCCACACGGCAACGACGGCGGCCACAAGAAGAACAGAGAATCCGATCTCCATCGCCCGGCTTCGCGTCGAGTCGGCAAGCTTGACGACTTTGTCGCCCGTCACATTCGCCGTCGCAAACGTCAGCCCCGCCAGCTTCTCATCCGACTGCGGTGGCGTCATCAGGCTGACAACAACCAGGATCAACGAACAAATGAAGAACAAGAGAATCGCGAAGTGCAGGAAATTCATCGACGCGTATTTCAGCGCGAAACCGCCCAGCGAGTCCTTGTTCAATTCGAGAATCAATCGCAACGCACCGAGCACAAATCCTGAACCCAGCGCCGCGATCGCCCCCGACGCATTCAAACGACGCCACAACAGGCCGAGCAGAAATACCGCCGCAATCGGCGGCGAAATGTACGCCTGCACGCTTTGAAGATACGTATAAAGCTGCCCCGAAATCCCCCGGATAAACGGAATCCACAAGAGTCCGAGTACAACCATGCCGATCGTCGCATACTGCCCGACGCGAACCAACTGCTTCTCGCTCGCTGACGGTCGCAACTCTCGATAGAAATCCCATGCAATAACCGTCGAACACGAATTGAATACCGACGACAACGAACTCATCAGCGCTGACAACAGCGCTGCCACGAGCAACCCGCGAACGCCGGTCCCGAGCAACTGGTTGATCATCGCCGGAAATACCTGGTCTGTCGCTTCGGGCATGTCGAACATCTGCTTCTTTGCCAATGCATAGGCAATCACGCCCGGAATGACAAAGATAAACAACGGCAACACCTTCAGGAACCCGCCGAAGATCGTGCCGCCTCTCGCATTGTCGATGTTCTTGGCCGACAGCACGCGCTGCACGATGTACTGATCCGTACACCAATACCAAACGCCCAGAATCGGCGCTCCAAACAGGATGCCTGTCCATGGAAAATCCGGGTGCGCGATCGGTTTCCACATCGACATGAAATCCGGCCCTGCGACGCGCGTTAGTTCTCCCCATCCCCCCAGCTTTCCCAGCCCGATGAAGGTAATCGTGACCAGTCCGGCGATCAGGACAATCGTCTGAAAGAGATCCGTGTAGAGAACCGCTCGCAGGCCGCCGAGCACCGTGTAAA
>JAJDEC010000200.1 GCA_029259995.1 Phycisphaerae bacterium | reverse complement strand
GCGTGTCCAGTTTGCAGAGTTGACGTTTTGATTCATGCGATGCATCCGGAACAATAACTTACCCTCTGGTAAATGGTTAGCGTCGCAAAACGGGTCGTGGAATCGCTTGTGAAGGCAAGATGATGCGGCTACACTATCGTAAAGCGTACTCGTGGTACACCTACGCGATTCACTGGCCATCCCGAGATCCTGATCAGGAGCAACCAACCCATGATATTCGCAGCCAGGCAAACGCATCAGACTTTCTGTTGGACGATTCTGTTTGCGGCGTTGATTTCATTTGTGGCCGTCGATTCGGCCATGGCACAAAGGCCGGGCGGCGGACGTCGTCGCGGAGCGCGACCGACGAAGCCGAAGGATCCGCCTCGTCCGCAGGATCCCCAGGACGACGAGACACGGGCGCCGGCGCCGGGATCGATGGATGGTTACATCCTGCGATTCAAGGAGGCGGACGAAGAGGCCAGGAAAGACGATGAAGAACTCATCGGAACGCTGAAGATCAAGCCATATGCGAAGCAGGCAGGCGTTCTGATTATTCTGATTCGGCGGAGCGATGAACCGCGGTTCAAGTTGGGTGAACATGTTTTCGAACTCGATGCGCTGAAAGACATCCTCAAGAAGCGGCTGAATGTCTCCGTGGACTGGGATTACCTGGATCCGAATTCAAAGCGCGATGACAAGTACAAGAAGAAAGTGCTTCGATCGCTGACGTTCAAGACGACTGTTGTCGACGGTGAAGTCGACGAAGTTCTAGAAGGCGGCCGCGTCGTGATCGCCGGCACGCCGTCTGACGATCAGCAATGGCCGGATTACGTGCCGCCGGAAAATGATCAGGGAAAGATGTCGGACAAGAAGGTCCGCCGAAAAAAACTGAAACTTCGCGTACTCGACGATATCAGCAAGTTCTACACGAAGGATGCAGAGGAATCCGCATTGTCGGATTTCAACCAGGGCGACAAGGTTCGCGTAACAGTCGTTTATGCGGGCACCAAGCCGGGCTTCGTTGTCAAAATGCAGCCGCCAGACATGAAGGACGCGCCATCCGAGGAAGAGCCGGACGAAGCTCAGCCGCCGGTAGGTCGGCCGCCGCAACCTTCTGGACCCACGCGAGGAGGCGGCCGCAAGGCGCCGGGCGGATGATGCCCGTCCATTCCTGAATTGATTCCAGACAGCGGCAGCTCGAACGAGCTGCCGCTTTTTTTCATGATCTGCGAGGCGTATCGCCGATTGTCGTCGAGACGACGTATTCCGATCGAGGAATTCTGAGAGGGCTTCTGATCGGGTGGTGTTTCATGGCGTTTCGGTCCGTCGCACAGCACTCAAATCTTTTCACAGTCGGGGCTTGCACTATCGGACGAATCTCGCAAACATGCACCCGTTGAACGATTTTGCTCGGTGGTGCGAGCGTCACAGGTGTGGTCAGACGACGCCCAGGCGCTGCGGGAATGACACGGAGGCGATACGGCTCTTGCGAATCCCGAAGGGGGCCAGACAGGTTGCAGGCATCCTCGCTGTGTTGGCGGCACTGCAGTTGCACGCGCGTTCAGCGAACGCGCAACTGGGGCTGAATTCGTCTTCCGGCGGGTCCACGGGGATCAGCAGCGCATTCCTCGAACGCCAGCGATCGCTGGAGCGAGAGAACCAGCGAAAACTCCAGGAAGCCTTGCCGCTGGCGCAGAAGTTCCGAGTCGACTACGGCGGCTGGTACAACAACTACTTCTTTCTATTCGACGACGGCGTCAACAGCAGCCGCACGCTGCGTCAGCATGACCTTCGCCTTTGGGCGTCGATGAGCGCCGATCAGGGCGTGCATCGCGCTTACATCCGCGGACGAATGTCCATCGTCGATTGGAATTCGGGCGATAATTTCCGGCCGGCGGAAGACGTTCAGCAGGGACCGGAGCTGGAGCGATGGTGGTACCAGTTCGACTTTGCCCAGGCCCTTCGCGTTTACGAGGGGAAGGATGTTCCGTGGGAGATGAACGTCAAAGTCGGGCGCGATCTCGTCTATGTCGGAACGGGCTATGCGATCGACATTCCGCTCGATCATGTGGCGCTGACGACTGAGTTCTTCGATGTTGAGACGACGTTTACCGTTGGGCAAACACCGTACTGGACGGAAAACATCGATCGAAGCCTCGCCGTCTCGGATCACAGCGAGCGGATGTTTTATATCGCCGAAAGCAAATACAAGGGGTTCGATTCTCACGAGCCGTTTGTCTATGTCGCGTGGCAGGACGATCAGACTTCGGAGAGCCCGAGGGACCTGCTGCAGAATTACGAATATGACTCGCGTTACATCGGCTGGGGATCGACGGGCGAACTTGTCGAGAACCTGCGATACAGTTCGGAGTGGGTGCTCGAACGCGGAACCAGTTACGGCGATCGGCGCTTTCTGCACACGAACGATATCAAGGCGTGGGGCTTCGATCATCGGCTGGACTATTACTTTCGACACAAGACCAAGCCGGTCGTGACGGCAGAGTGGATGTTCGCGAGCGGTGACTCCGGTCGGCTGGCGAGTCCGACAAATGCCGCGGGCGGGGACTCGGTCGACTACATCGATAACAGCTTTGTCGGTTTCGGTTTCCGCGACACGGGGGTTTCGTTCAGCCCTCGATTGAGCAACATCCACATCTGGCGGGCGGGCGCTTCATTCCGGCCATTTCCGGATATTGACGAAGTCAAGGATCTGGAACTGGGGACGGACTGGTATCTCTACTGGAAGCATCATCGCGCCGGGGCTGTCAGTGATCCGCTCGCTGATCAGCAAAGTGGATATCTCGGCTGGGAGATGGACTACTTCGCCAACTGGCGTATCTACAACGATCTGTCATGGACTGTGAGATTCGGGACATTTTTCCCAGGTGCTGCGTTCAGCGATGAAACAACGCGGACGTTCCTGCTCACGGGCGTGACCTGGTCGTTTTAGGGGCGATCCGGTCATATCGCCCACTTGGTCGTGGGTATAATTCCCCACATCGGAGGACTTCGACGTGCCCAAAATGGTTTGGCTGACGATTCTGGCCGCGCCGTTGACGCTATCGGTCGCCTGTGCGGGCCCGAGACCGACTCAGCCGCACGTGAATGCCGATATGCTGGACAATGACGGCTTCCAGTTTTACCTGAACGAAGTTGATCTCGTGACGGTTGACGAGGCCTACAGGGCGATTCTGATCCTGGCCGACGGCGAGGACACGTCCGAGAACTTTGCAGAGCGTGCTCAGAAGCTGGAAAGTCGCGAAATCGTGCGGGCGGCATGGGAGTTGCAACCAGATCATGTGATTGACTCCGGCTCCGTGGCGTTCATGGTTTGCCGGATCTGCGAGTTGCCTGGCGGGTTGAATGCCCGGCTTCTGAGTCCGACTGGATTGGGAGATCGTCGATATGCGTTACGCGAACTGGTCTATCGAGAGATGATCGATGATTCCGTGGACTATCAATACATGACCGGAACAGCCCTGTTTGCGTTGATGCGGAAAGCGGACCAGTTAAGAGCGAAAAAGGGTCTCTACGAATCGAAGGATGTGGATCTGACAGACGAGGGCGATCGGGACGCAGGCGGGCATCTCATTGTGCCCGAGGCGGTTGGGACGCCCCGGAATTCGGATGCGGGTTCTGACGAGTGATATGAAGTTGTGTCCAGTGTTCGGATCGCCGAGCGTCGGGCCGACTTCCCCGCGACCGACACAACGACAGAAAAGGAGGGTCGACCATGACCCGCTACAGAACATTCCTGACGGCACTATTGTTCGCTTCGATCGCGTGCGCGATCAGCGGCAATGCGTTTGCCGAGCCACAGAAGATGCAGACGATGACAACAGTCGGTTCGCCGAAGCCGGTCTTGCTGGCGCAGGCGAATCAGGCAAACTCGACAATCCAGCCGGGAGTCACAGCCGATACAGCGAATTTCGCGCCGGCGGGGGCTGGGACGCCTCGAGCTGCGGCTTCGCAGCCTGTCGGGCAGGGGACGCAGTATTTCATCGTCCAACAGGTTGAAGGACCGGTTACGATCGCCCCCATCTCGGCGGATCCCAAAGGGGCAGACAACGTCTCTTGGCGGCAAGTGCGCGTTGGCGATCGGATCGGTGCCGGCATTCAGATTCGTACGGCATTCCGCGGACGCGTCAAGCTGGTCCTTGAGCCGTCGGAGCCGCCAACAGTCATGGCCATCGAATCCGGATCGAGACTCGCGATAGAAGAGCTTGCACTTCAAAACGGAGTATCGACGGCCCGCCTCGCGCTCGGCGTCGGCGCTGTCAAGGCAGGCGTCGCGGAATCCGGCGACACGCGCAGCGACATGGAAATCACGACGCCCACGGGCACGCTGAGCAAGAAGGGCACGGACATTTTCCGCGTCGAATATCAGAACGGTCGCTTCCGAATGTCGCTGTCTGAAAATGGTCGCGGTCTGATCCAGGCCACGCAGCTCAAGTGGGGCAATCAGGGAAAGTTGATCGGTTCGCGGTCTCGCTTCGTCACTCGCGGTCAATTCGTGACGCAGGAGATGTTCCATGCGATCGATCACGTGCGATTCGATCGGAACATCAATATCAACGATCTGCTCGGAATGACGAATAACGAATTCCTGACGTTGTTCAACAATCGCGGGTTTGCCTTTCTGCTTCCCGGCACAAATACCGTCAACTTCCTCGGCTCGCCGGAACAGCAACCCACGGATGGAATGACGCCCACGGGCGGTGTTTCGACGGTCGGCATCGGGATGGCGCGACCGCGACGTGAGGGCGACTTCGGTGTCGGTCAGACGATTCTGCCGGGCGGTTTGTTCAACGGCCGCGTGGGTCGAAAGATCGTGCGAACGCGGCAGACGAACTGCAACAGCGACAATCATCGGCAATGCCGATCGACGATGCGCGTTGTGAAGCGGCGGAAGTAGCCGCCGCACGTACGACATTTATTCAAATTGATCCGCGGCGTCGCCCGAAGCGGCGCCGCGGATTTTTTCGGTTCATCACGGATTTGCGGGGACCATTGACGGTTCTTGTCGACGCGGCGGCTGCATTCCACAACGTCCCGGCAGGGACGACATGAAAATAGCCCTGCCTTTGAAGGCTGGGATTGCGACGAACGTTTCCCTGCGCATTGCCGTCCAACAGGGACGACGCGAGCCAGGCACTTGGCACTCAATCCGTCCCTACGGGACGGAACTCGGCATTCGGAACCGCGTGCCCCAGCGATAAATCGCTGGGCTATTTTCAATGGATCCCTCCGGGATCCTTCGCGCTGCACGTTCCAACTTCCACAGCGTGATAGACCGTCGTCTGCCAGAGCGTGATCAGCCGTCGTCCCAGAATTCCGTGAAGAACCATTTTTTCTTGAGACATTCGGAGCCTCCGCCTTGTAAGTCGACGTTGCGCTGGGACGACGCGTCTCTGAATACCCTGACGTGCACGCGGATCGTGCAACGCCTGTGTTGCTCAGAACTGTGCGGCGTCTACCAATTCGGCGATCGTCTGGCGGAGCAGCGTTTCTCCGCCGAATTGCATACCGAGCGCTTTGAGTTTCGACGTGTCGATCTGGTTTTTGGGGCCGTTGTTGGTTCCGGCGATTTCGGCATTCGAGCCGGAGATCGCTTTTGCCAATTCGGCAACATGTTTTTCCGCGACGTACATGTCGTAGCAGTTGTAGGCCTGTCCTCGAATCGTTTCGGCGTCGGCGTTCAGAAGTATCTCAACAGCCTTGGCGACATCCGCAGCGTGGATTTCTTTGCCGCCGCGATCGCTTGCGACGGACTCACCGCGCGCGACACGACTCACGATGTCGAACCAGCGGCTCTTCTCAGCCGGATGTGCTAAGCCGTAGATGCCTGTCGGGCGCAAGGCGCAGACAGGCCAGTTCTCGCCGAATCCGAAGCTGTGCACGAACTTTTCGATGGCCGCCTTGTGGGCGCCGTAGTGGGCCATTGGCCAGAGGGGATGCGATTCATTCAGCGGTCGATCCGCGAGGATGATTTCATGCACAGCGCAAGTGGAGATAAAAACAAATCTGGGAACGCCGATGCGTTTGGCCGTTTCCATCAGTCGAAGCGTGCCGAGCAGGTTGACGCGGATGAATTCATCGAAGGCCTTCTGGCCGGAGGCTCGGAAGCCGAGACCGGCGGGGCGATAGAGGGCCGAATGCACAACGGCGTCTACGCCTGCACAGAGTGGTTCGTAGGATACGTCGTCCTGAAGCGTTCCGGGCAGCCATTCGATGGCGGCGTTTTCGGCAAATCCGGATCGATCCGATTCCGGGCGATGCCAGCATCGCAGCGAGTTACCTTCGGCGAGTTGGTTGACGATGTAGCGGCCGAGGAAGCCGGTCGCGCCGGTGATGGCAATGTTCATGGGGACTCTCTGGCTCTCAGAATTGATGTTGCACGCTTGCACTCACGCTGACGGGATCATTCGTTGCGACACTTGGATTCGTAACGACTCATTGTCTCCGCATGGCTGACACACATGGACCGACTCCCTCACGGACGCGGCATTGAACATCTGCGGCACTGACGCGTTACTCGTGCACTTCGACGATGTCGATGTCGATCTGGCCGAGCATCGGGATGATGTTCCAGATCTCGCTCATCATGCCTTCATCGCCGAGCGGTATCAGGGAGATCGCAATATGCGTCGCATCGCAGTCGGTCTGCCGCATGGCGGCGTCGATGTCGACCAATTTCCCGTTAATATAGACCTGCGTCCACATATGGAAGCCGTAATCCATCGGGCCGAACGGATTTCGGCGGAACGACGTCGGGACGCCGACAAGCCCACCCACGCCTCGGGCGGGAATGCCCGCGGCGCGGGCGACGGCGGCCAGCAGGACGCCGTGTTCCGTGCAGTCGCCGCATCGTTTCTCGGCAACTTCCGTTGCCGTGGCGAAACCGACGTCCATCCCCTTGTTGGTGATGTATTTCGTGACGTACTTGCGGAGTTTGTCCGACTTGGTTGCGAGCGAGTCTTCTTTCTTGCATGCGCGAAGGGCGAGCCGCTTGATCGTTCGATTTCCGGAGTCGCAGACAGAGCTTGCTTCCAGATATTTCTCAATCGACTCCGGGAGTTTCGTTTCGTCGCCGCTCGCATTTCGCAGCGTGGCCCAGTTCGTTCGACGGACAGTGACATACGCGTTGCGGGCGTCGATGCGTTCGAATTTCTGCATGTCCGTGTCGGGCAGCTCCGGAAGTTCGGAGTTTGCGCTTTGCTTGACGCTGATCTTGTACTTGACGCTCTTCACGTCGCGCGAAACGTCTCGATTGGCCGTGATGATCGTCTCGAGAAACATTTCGGGCGGAGCGCCGTCCTTCAGGGCGTCTTCCTTGGTCGTGCGATACATTTTCATCTGGATAGGACCGATGTCGACGGTCGTGACGATGGGCGTGTATTCGTCGTCGACCCAGACTTCGGAATCGACCGTCATGTTGCTGTTTTCGATTTTCAGCGAGGATGTCATTCGATTCAGCGTTTCGGATTTGCCGAGGACGTCGACAGTCTCCTTGCCGCGAATGTGAACCACCATTTCAATGGGACCGTCCTTGCGCAGGCTCGGATCGTAGGACTTCACGGTGTACTTCGTATTGGGCGTGAGGCCGTGCTTCATGCTGGCGATCATCTGGCCCCACGAGAATCGGATGTCCGGATCGAAATCGTAGACGTTTTCAAATTCCGCGCCGGGCTGCGTGTCCGTCAGATGGATCTTGCCGTTCTTGATGATGCCTTCCACGGTTTGCGGAACAGTCCCCAGCGTCTGAACGGATCGGAATCCGAGCGGTGTTCCGTCGAGCGCTTCTCGATAACCGCGTTCCATGCGCATCTTGACGGACGCGGCGCCGCGCTTGATTTCGATCTGTGTGACGGAGTCGGAGAGCACTTCGGAATCGACAGTTCGCAGGATTTCGTGGACGTAGCCGCACTTCTGGCCTCGAATCGTGACGACGTACCAGGACTCTGAATACTCAGGTGGCGTCGGGCGATCAGACGGCTTGGGCGTATCGGCCACGGCCATGCCTGTGACCGTCAGTGCGGCGAGGGCGATG
>JAJDEC010000199.1 GCA_029259995.1 Phycisphaerae bacterium | reverse complement strand
TCCCGATACGCCTGCAACCTTCCATACCCTCCCGGTCGCAACAGATCCGTACTCGTCGTCACGGGCACAAACCCGCTCGCCACGGCGTCCGGAAAGTTGAATCGATCGATCCCCGCACTGAACGAGATCGGTACATCCGGCCCCACCGCCTGCCGAAACCTGTCTGTCAGTGCCATCGTGATGACGTGCAACGGCTGCCCCGACAGGTACATGATCGGATTGCCGTCCGGGAAGAAGTCGCGATGATTCTCAACTTCCAGCGTGTTGCTGAACTTGAAGCCGAGCCGCCGGCCGCGCTCCGCCGCATACCGCGTCAAACGCTGATAAAGCCCGATCGACTCATCAAAAGAAATCGCGGCCCCATAGGCCTTCGGGTTAACTGTCAGTTCCGAATATCCCAACACATCATTCAGCAGATGCTCGAGCTTCTCCCGCCCCAGCGTCGGCGGATTCATCTTGACAATGACATCGAAGTCACACTCGCCCAGAAGAAACTCCGTGATCCCCTCGATCTCGTCCGCCGGACAGCCGTGAAACGTCGACAGCGTGATGCTCGTCGACAGGCACGAGCGATACTCCGCATCCCGCTCCGCCGCGTACTCCGTTGGTATCTCCGCCCGCAACCCATCGATTGTCGCCGACGCATTGCGCATCCCATCCAGAAACTCGCGAACCTTCTGACTCCGAATCCCCTTCAGGTCATACCCGACGCTCAGATCGAAAATCCAATCGCCATGAGGACCATCCAGCTTCCCTTCACTCAGTGCCGATCGCCGAAACATCTGGATCAGCATCGCCCCCGCCACATACTCCTTGAGCGATTGCGGAACCAGCAGCTCCTGCGACCACTCAACGTTGTAGCCGATATTTGTGATGTCAATGCAAGGCCGCGGAATCTCCAGCCGATCGTTGATCTGAACCGTCTTCAACTCGCAGATCCGCGCCCCCGCGACATAACTCAACAACAGATTCTGCGCCATCTGCGTGTGCGGTCCCGCCGCCGGCCCGACGGCATTCCCCGCTCGATCGCCGTGAAACGCGACGGACAAGTCCGGCCCGTCCGCCCCGGCCAGATACCACTTCCGGCGAGGCAATTCAAACAACGCATCCTGCGACAGCGGCTCGCGAAACATGCGCCGCACGAGATCAGAAAATGGAGCGGGATTCAATTCTGCCATAGTGACCCATCATACCTCCTCACAAACACGAAGTCGCCACGTGCCACTGCGTGCTTGTCACCCAGTGCTCCGGCCGCCAAGCAAATATCCGAGTCTCGGGGCGGGCGGCCCAAGTCGGAATGACCTGGCGTCACGATTTCCGCGGCGAGCAAAACGCACCGCAACGGGAGATCGTCACGCACCGAAACCCGGGTGCCGCGCCGACGCCCAACGTCGGCATGATTGCATGACACGCAATGCATACGCTGGAATTCTCGATGATCGAGGTGCAACCATTCCGCTTCAAACTCTCTGAAATCCCAGATTTCAAATCTGAAACTCCCCATCCATTCCACCCGAATTCCCGCGACCCCATAAACGCACGTCGACATAAAACTCGCGCCAGTCGTCCCCAATCCAACGCCCCCGACAATACCTTTAACCCTTCCCCCATTCGCGGTATGCTTAACCCAATGTCCACCGCCACAAACAACACGTCTGCCGTGCGCCCCGGCGCCGACCTCACGCTCAACGTCAACGGCAACACAGTCCAAGTCGCCGAACGTCAAGGCGAATCCCTGCTCGGCGTCCTCCGCGATCAGCTTGGATTGATCTCGCCGAAGAACGGATGCGAACCCCAGGCCACGTGCGGTTGCTGCACCGTCCTCGTCGACGGCCAACCCCGCCTCGCCTGCGCCACAAAGCCGAAGACCGTCGTTGGAAAAACCGTTCTCACGGCCGAGGGCCTGACGGAAAAAGACCGCGATCAGATCGCCACGTGCTTCGTCCGCGCCGGCGGCGTCCAGTGCGGCTTCTGCATCCCCGGCTTCGTGATGCGCTCCGTCGCCCTGCTCGAACAGAACCCCGATCCCTCGCGGAGCGAAATCGAACACGCCCTGCGAGGCAATCTCTGCCGCTGCACGGGCTATACGAAAATTGTCGACGCCGTCCAACTCCTCGCCGACGCCCGACAGGGCAAGCCCGTCCCGGAACCCGACTGCTCCGGCCGCGTCGGCACGCGACTCGATCGCTATCGCGGCAAGGAATTCGTCCTTGGCGATTTCAAGTACGTCGACGACATCAAAATCGAAGGCTCGCTCTTCGCCGCCATGCGCTTCGCCGATCATCCGCGCGCAACCGTCAAAGCCATTGACGCCGCCCCCGCCCTCGCCATGCCCGGCGTCCATCGCGTCATCACGGCCGCCGATGTCCCCGGCGAACGCAACGTCGGTCTCATCGTCCGCGACTGGCCCGTCTTCGTCGCCATTGATGAAGAAACCCGCTGCGTCGGCGACATCATCGCCGCCGTCGTTGCCGACGATCAACACACGGCCCGCGAGGCCGCCAAACTTATCAGGATCGACTACGACATTCTCACGCCCGTCAGCACGCCCGAAGACGCCCTCAAGCCCGACGCGCCGAAAATTCATCCGAAGGGCAACCTGCTTTCCAAGTCGTCGATCAAGCGCGGCGATATCGATGCCGCCTTCGCGAATTCCGCCCACGTCGTCGAAGGAACGTACGAATCCCAGCGCATCGAACACATGTTCCTCGAACCCGAGGCCTGTATCGCCATCCCGCAGCCCCCTGACAACGGCTCCGGTCCGCGCCTCAAAGTGCTCTCCCAGGGACAAGGCGTCTTCGATGATCGCCGCCAGATCGCCTCCGTCCTCGGCTGGGAAGAAAGTCGCGTCTACGTCGAACTCGTCTCGAATGGCGGCGCATTCGGCGGCAAGGAAGACATGAGCATCCAGGCGCAAACGGCCCTCGCCGCCGCCCTCTGCGACAAGCCAATCAAGTGCACGCTCACGCGAGAAGAAAGCTTCCGACTTCATCCAAAACGCCATCCGATCACGATGCACTTGAAAGTGGGTTGCGATGCCGGCGGCCGCCTGACCGGCGTCCGCGCCCGTATGATCGGCGACAAGGGCGCCTACGCCAGTGTTGGCGCAAAGGTCCTCGAACGCGCCGCCGGCCACTCCGTCGGTCCCTACAAGATCGAAAACGTCGACGTCGAGTCTCTTGCCGTGTACACAAACAACCCGCCCTGCGGCGCGATGCGCGGCTTCGGCGCCAACCAGGCCTCATTCGCCGTCGAACGCTGCATCGACAAGCTCGCCCAGAAAGTCGGCCTCGACGGATGGGACTTCCGCTTTCAGAACATCCTCAAACAAGGCGATCGCTTCTGCACCGGCCAGAAACTCGACAAGCCCTTCGGCCTCAAAGAAACCATGCTCGCCGTCAAGGACGCGTACAAGAACGCCAAATACGTCGGCATCGCCTGCGGTATCAAGAACACCGGCATCGGCAACGGCATGCCCGACGAAGGCAAGGCCGTCCTCCATGTCGAAGCCGCCGATCGAATCGTGATCTACATCGGATTCACGGAAATGGGCCAGGGCCTCTTCACCATCTCCATCCAGACGGCCTGCGAAGAAACCGGTCTTTCACCCGACATCTTCATCGCCCGCACAGACACAAGCGCCGACGTCAACTGCGGCCAGACCACCGCCAGCCGGGGGACCGTCCTTGCCGCCATGTCCGTCATGCAGGCCGCTCGCAAACTCAAGGCCGAACTCGACACAGCCGGCAGCATCGAAAAACTCGTCGGCAAGTCCTATCGTGGCGAATACGCCTGTACCTACACAACCAAACTCGGCGCCGACGTCGTCGAACCCAGAACGCACCTGACTTACGGCTATGCAACGCAGATCGTCATCTTGAACGACGACGGCAGTCTGAAGAAAGTCATTGCCGCCCACGATGTCGGCCGCGTCATGAACCCAACCCTCCTGGAAGGCCAGATGGAAGGCTCCATCCATATGGGCCTCGGCTACGCGCTGACCGAAGATTTCCCGACGCAGGACGCCGTGCCGACCAACACGACAATCAAGTCCCTCAAAGTCCTTCGCGCCCACCAGATGCCCGAAGTCGAGTGCATCTTCGTCGAAACCGCCGATCCCGAAACAGCCTACGGCACCCGCGGCGTCGGTGAGATCGGTCTCGTCCCGACAGCCCCCGCCGTCGCCGCCGCACTCGAAGCCTTCGACGGAATCCATCGCACCAAACTACCGATGAGCGATTCTCCCGCTGCCAAAATCATGCAACGCCCCTCAAAACCGGCGCCTAAGAAATGACTCCGGCACGCCCAGTGATCGGCCGAGAACCATGCCGACGCCCAACGTCGGAATGCCGCAACATGCGTATTACCCAACA
>JAJDEC010000198.1 GCA_029259995.1 Phycisphaerae bacterium | reverse complement strand
GCCGGCCGCCGCTTTGGCGCCCGCCGGGAGCTTGGGAGTCGTCGAATTCTCGTTGCCAGGATTTTCCGTGGCCGCCAGCTGTGTTTCCGGAGCGGGTTGCTTCGGAACCTTCAGCGTCGGGATCTTTGATCGCCCGAACATTCGCGTCTCATCTCCGATGAAAATGCCGATGAGCGAGCAGTTCCAATCGTGCCGAACGAGTCGATCGACACGGGTACCGGCCCTGCTGCCTCTTCGGACTGCCTGCCAAGACAAATTTACGATACACAACGCACACGACGCTGCGCATTACGGGTCGCCTGCCGCAACCAGCGCGCGATCCGTCTACTGCGCAACATCGGCCTGTCAGGCCCAGCAGTTTGGCTGTAAAGCGCCGCCGTGCACGCAATTATGGCCATCGTGTTGTCTGTGAATCCGCTGGAATTGCTTATCAGTCGTTGGACAATTCGATGCGCGTCAGTCCGGAATTGCGAACTATTGTGTAACGGCTTCGTGAGATGTGTCGCCTGCGGACGGTTTTCCGCCAAAGAGGCGGCTCATCAGCCCGCCCCGCTGAGACGCGAGCTGTTCGGCGCCCTTGGGATCGTGAATACGCATCGCAAGCTCACGAATCTCCTGGCGGACACGTGACTTGTCGTTGTGAGACTTGAGGGGCTGGCCGATGTTGACGCTCGCGCTCACGTTCTTCCAGTCGTCCGAGAATGCGGCGAACATTTTCCGATCGAGGATCGACTCGACCTGGTCAATCTCGAGATGGCCCGATTCACGACCGAGTCGGTTGCAAAGAAACTCGATTCGTTCGGTATTGAACCCCTGTGTGCCGAGTTCCTGGATCATTCGATCCGTGTTGCGAACACTGGTCACGAGCATCTGAAGAACCATGAAGTTGTAGTCGGCCGCGTCAAGGACGCTGCGACCTCCGGGATCGTGCCGCGTGGGTCCATCGACGACGACGTAGGCGGACATGTCCTGCAGCGTTGTGAGAACGTTGGCGCAGTGTGCCGCAGTAATCAACTCGGCCTGTGCGAAGGAATGCGGTCGTCGAAGAACGTAGACGCCTGTTTCGTGGCGAATCAACGCCTTGCGGACGATGTCGAGATCCAGTTCTTCCTGCGTCGAACACAGATCCGCGACCGTGTATTGACCTTGAACGTCGAGCAGCGTGGCGACATGGCCGAATCGGAAGTCGAGATCCACGATGACAACCTGTTTGTCTTCCCCGACCAGATCGGCGAGTTCGACGGCCAGATTCGTGGCAATTGTCGTTGAGCCGACGCCGCCCGCGGATCCCATGACGGAGATCAACTTGCCGGGCTCCTTGGAATTCACCGACGTCGTCGTGATCTTGGCGATGGCCTGCTCGAGTTCGTCGAGATTGAGCGGCTTGATGAGGTATTCGCGAATCCCCGCCTTCATCGCCTTCAGCACGAGATCGCCCTGTGTTTCCTTGCTGAGTGCAAACACGGCGAGATCGGGCTTGGCTTCGCGCAGTTGCCGGATGCATTCGATCACGACGGGGGCGCTGGGATCCAGATCGGCGATCAGCAAGTCACATGGGAACTGGGCAACGGCCTGGGCCAGCAGGCTGGGTTCATCAAGCTCGGCGACGATTCGAACCTGCGGAAGTGACGTCATCGTCCGGCGCAGCTCCGGAGCCTGGGCCTCGTTGGCCGTGAACACAATTGTGCGAACCGTCTGCGCCATTGGATCCTGTGCGGCCCCTTCCAGCGAGGAGCGCCCCATGATGTTTGCGTACGGCGAGCATCCCCTCGCCCAAAACAATATCGGGGGCCGTAGCAAACCGCTTCAGTTCGCTACGCCCCCCGTTGTAAACCTTTGGGTCCGATTTTACTGAATCAGGCGAACCGGACGCTTTCCACCCAGTGTTTGGAAGATCTGTTTCAGCTGACTGACGTAGAACGGCTGGCCTCCGTTATCGGGGTCAGGCGCATTATCTGCGTAGTAGTAGTTCTCGGGCTTTGACGCCATGTCGGTCAGGAGATCCTCGTCGACGTCGCCGCCGACACCGACGGTAAACACAGTCATGTTCAATTCCTGGGCTTCGTCGGCCTGATCCTGTGCCCAGCCCAGCGCGGACGGATGATTGTTTCCGACGCTTTGATTAGACGAATTCACGTTGGGTTTTCCGTCAGTCAGGAGAACGATGACCTTGGACGCCGCCGCACGTGCACGAACGCTGGTGAGTTCTTCGATCGCTTTCTCCATTCCTCCGCCGATGTTCGTGATGCTTGTGTCGTGGCCGGCCTGGAATCCGTAGAGCGTCTGTGGAATCGTCTGGAGGAGCGTCGCAAGCGACTCACCTCCGTCGGGCGACGTCAGGTCGATTCGATGGATTCCGTATTGCCCGAACGTCTCCAAAGACACGTGATCCTGCGTTTGAAGTGCAATGATCTCGTCGATCATGACCTGGACAGCGTTCTTCGTGGAGAATAGCGGCTCTTCCGGCGTGTCCTGCAATTCCGGACAATCGTTCTTGTTCGCAAGTCTCTCCAGGAGATAGTTGGTCAACGTTTTGAGACCGTATCGATATCGCAGTTCGGAATCCGTGTTCTCCATCTGCGTACTACTGCTTCTGACATAGTCGATGTATTCATTCCAACTGCCGTCGTCAAAGGGCCAGTCGATCTCCTGGGTCAATTCGTTGCTTTCGACACGGCTGTCGCCATCGCCGCCCGAACTGTACTTCCTTGAGCCACTCTTGCCGCTCTTCCATCCGGCGATCCCCAGAAGCACTTTGACTCGATTTCGATAATAGGTACTGCTGCTGTCGTACGAACTGCTGAGCAACGCGGATCGCTCAGACGAACTGTAACCCGACTCCGTCAGGTTCGCGATGACATCCGAGTCATTGCAAGTGTTGCTCTTCTTGATGTAATACAACGCATCGTCGTCAGACGCATCGTAGGTGCCTAGCGTCAGTGCATCGCCCCAGCCGGTCATCCAGCCCCATCGCGGACCCGCGTCGTCACCGACGCCGCCTGACGGTTCATTTCCCGCTCCTGGATAGCCGGCAGCAGTTTGTGGTCCCCCGGAACCGGTTCCGGGCTGGTCGTCGCCCGCCGAGGTTGTTGAACTGGGTGAAGACGGATTGGATCCGTTTCGGATACCTGGCCGACCAACGGACAATGGCAAATTGCTCCAGATCGACTTGAGATTGACTTGAACCCCATCGATCTGTCCGCTCTTCTCGGATGCAAAAGTCTTGTAATGGCGCAATTCGCTGTCATCGTTCATCGATCCAGAAAGGTCGATCACGAGTGAGATGTCGCGAGGAACAAGCATCGCAACGGCGCTGGCGCTAAGGTCCGCCGTATTCTTGCCGAACGTCTTCGCGAACAGCAGTGACACGGGGCCGTCTTGCGCAGTCTGATCGCGACGAACCGTAACGCGCACGGCGTCATAAGGCTCGGCGTTGGCCTCAAAATCGAATTTGGTGCCATTCAATACGGCGTGTCCAAATACGACATCGGCGTCGAGGACGTCGGTCAACTCGCCCATGACTTTGTTGGAGTTCGCATACTTCTGAGCCTCTTCCTTGGCGAGCGAGAACGCGTCACCGGTCGATCCGAGCTGAGACGCCGCAGCCAGCGCCGCCGCATCGGCCGCACTCTGCAATTCCTGTCTCGCGCTGAACATCAGTCCGGTATCCACCGCCAGTGCGGCCACTCCGACCGCGACGGTTCCGCCGAAAATGACTGACTGGACCATGACTGATCCGCGGCGAAGCCAACGCTTCTGTTGCACTGACGTGCGATTCATTCGATCCCCTCCGAACTGTATCCCCGCCGCCGTGCCTCATTGGCAGCCGACGACCTCTGTCTGTTCCCGCCGCCTGCGCGACGGCGAAATATCCCGTTAATGGAAAGGGTACAATTCAGATCGGCGGCAAGAGAAGAAGCCCCGGGGTTAATCCCCGGGGCTCCCGATATCCATACGAATTATGGGCGAGCTGACGGCGAATTACTGGATCAGCTGCACCGGACGTTTTCCGCCCAGCGTTCTGAAGATGTCTTTGAGCTGATCGACGTACAGGGGTTGACCACCCTTCGCGTTATCCGGTTGATTGTCGGCAAAGAAATAGTTCTCGGGCTTCGACGCCATTTCCACGAGGAGTTCTTCGTTGAGATCTCCCCCGACGCCGATCGTGAAGATCGATACGCCCAGGTCCCTGGCGGCCTGCGCCTGGCTCTGCGCCCAGTTGATGGCACGCGCGTCATTGTTGCCGACATACTCGTTCCGATCATCCACATTCGGCTTTCCGTCGGTCAGCAGGATGATCATCTTCGACGCAGCCGAGCGCGCGCGATTGCTCGTCAATTCCTCGATCGCCATTTGCATGCCGCCGCCGATGTTGGTCGTGGACGTGTCATGCGACGCCTGAAACGTAAACAGCTGATCGGCGATCTGCTGTAACGCCTCGGCCTGCGATGCCCCCAACGATGCATCGTACAAGTCGATTCGATGATTCCCATACTGTGCGAATGTCTCCAGCGATGCATGGTCCATCGTGTCCAACATGATGATGTCGTTGATCATCAGCTGGACGGCATTCTTGACAGAAAACAGGGGTTCCTCCGGCGTGCCGGCAAGTTGCGGCGTCTGGTTGTTCGCAGGGACCTGTTCCAGAAGATAATTGACGAATGTCTTGAGCCCGTATCGATAGCGAAGATTCGAGTCCGTCGCCTTCATCTGCGTGCTCGACGACGCGGCGTAATCAACATATCCGCTCCAGCTCCCGTCGCTGTACGGGTAGCTGACAGCCTGCGTCAGTTCGTTGCTGTCGACGCGATCGTCACCGTTTCCGCCCGATGAGTACTTGCCGCCACTCTTGCCGCTCTTCCAGCCTGCGAGACCGAGCAGGACCTGCACGCGTCGGCGGTATCGGGAATCGTCACTGTCATTGCTGCCGCTGAGCAGTGCCGATCGCTCCGCGGATGTGTATCCCGATTCCGTCAGATTCGCAATGACGTCAGCGCTTGCGCAGGTCTGGCTTCGCGGAATGTAATAAAAGCCCGAATCGGATTGCGGGCTGTAGGATCCCAGGACGATGTCGTCGCCCCATCCCGTCATCCAACCGAAACGAGGGCCGGACGCCGTCCCCGCGCCGCCGGAAGGTTCGTTTCCGGCGCCCGCGTATCCGCCGGCGGATTGCGGCGTCCCTGCGCCCGTTGCGGGTTGGTTGTCTCCGACACTGGCAACGCCGGGTGCCGCCGGGTTTTGACCATTCTTCACGCCGGCCTTGCCGCTGGCCACGGGCAGATGCTTCCAAATCTGGTGCAGATTGATCTGCACGCCGTCGATGAATCCACTCTTTTCTGATTCGAATCTCGAATAATGGCGCAACTCGCTGTCGTCATTCATCGAACCGGACAAATCGATGACAAGCGAGATGTCGCGCGGAACGATCATGGCGACGGCGCTGGCGCTGACGTTGGCCGTCCCTTTCCCAAACGACTTCGCAAACAGGAGGGATACCGGCCCGTCCTGCACAGTCTGATCACGTCGAACTTTGACGCGCACGGCGTCGTATGGCTGTGAGTTCGGATAGAAATCATACTTCTCCGCGACGAGCACGGCGTGGCCGAATACGACGTCCGCTTCAAGCAGGTCGGCGTCGGAGCCCATGACGCGATTTGCATTGGCGATCGACTCGGCTTCAAGAGTCGCCAGCGCGCGGGCGTCTCCCGAGGAACCGAGTTTCGCCGCGGCGGCCAATGCTGCAGCATCGGCAGCGCTTTGCAACTCCTGTCGCGCACTGAACATCATGCCCGTATCCACAGCAAGCGCTGCCACGCCGATGGCGACGGTTCCGCCGAACAGGACCATTTGCACCATGACGGCACCGCGCCGGAGCAACCTCTTCTCTATCGAATCTCTGATTGACATTGTGACTCTCCCGAACGTGCTGGCCCAGGCCGCGCGCTTCAAGTCGCACGGCGGATGATCCGTAAAGACCTGCAATCTTCATCGGTGAATTGCGATCGCGAATCGAATGGCCGACGCTTCGTCAGGAGCGCATAAAAAAGCCCCGGGGCACATTGCTCCGGGGCGTTCTGAATTCTGCCAGTGATGGACTGCCGGGCGTCCGCTATTGAATCAGACGTACCGGACGTTTGGCGCCGATGTCCTTGAAGATCTGTTGGAGTTGTTTGACGTACATGGGTTCACCTGTCATCGGATCCGGCTGATTGTCCGCGAAGAAATACTTGTCTTCACCCGACGCCATTTCCGACAGAAGATCGTCGTTGACATCTCCGCCGACGCCGACCGTGAACACAGTCATCTTCTGTGTCTTGGCGGCATCCGCACGATCGATCGCCCAGTCGATCGCCGCGGGATGATTGTTGCCGACACTCTGATTGTATGAATTCACGTTCGGCTTTCCATCCGTCAGCATGATCACGTACTTCTTGGCCGACGATCGCGCACGATCGCTCGTCAGTTCGATGATCGCCTTCTCCATGCCGCCGCCGATATTCGTGATCGTCGTGTCGTGACCGGCCTGATATCCTCTCAAATTGTCGGCGATGGACTGGAGGGCTTCGCTGAGTGTCTGGAATTCATTACCCGTCACGAGGTCCATGCGATGGCTTCCGTACTGGGCGAACGTCTCCAGTGAAACTTGATCCTGCATTTCGCCTGAGACCAGTTCGTCAACCAAAACCTGGACTGCATTCTTGACAGAATGAAGCGGCTCTTCAGGCGTGTCGGCCAGTTCAGGCGTCTGATTGTGCGTCGGCCGTGATTCGAGCAGGTAGTTGACGACAGTCTTGAGTCCGTAGCGATAACGAAGATTCGAATCCGTATTCGCCATCTGCGAATTGGACTTGCTCACGTAGTTGATGAAATCGTCCCAACTGCCGCTATTGAATGCGTAGTCGACGGATTGTGTCAATTCGTTGCTCTCAACTTTGTTGTCGCCATCGCCACCACTTGAGTACTTCGCGCCGCTCTTTCCGCTCTTCCAACCGGCCAAACCAAGCAGGACGGCGACGCGTCGGCGATAGGTCGTGCTGTCGCTGTCATAGCTGCCGCTGAGAAGTGCCGAGCGTTCGGACGACGTGTATCCGGCTTCCGTCAGGTTGGCGATGACATCGGCGTCCGAGCACGTCGAACTCCGTGGAATGTGGTACAGGCCCGCATCCGACGACGGGCTGTACGTGCCCAGTGTGATCTCGTCGCCCCATCCAGTCATCCATCCGAATCGCGGACCGGCCGGACCGCTGGCGGAGGACTCGCTCGCCCCGTTGAATCCGGCAGCGGCCGTCGGTGACCCCGGCCCTGTGCCGGGCTGATTGTCACCCGCGTTGCAGGCGCCCGGCGACGTCGGATTGGAACCACTCTTGATTCCGGCTCGACCTTTCGATACAGGGAGATTCGTCCAGATGTCATCGAGATTGATCTGTACGCCGTCAATGAATCCCGTTCGCTCCGACGCAAATCGCTTGTAATGGCGAAGTTCGCTGTCATCGTTCATGGATGCCGACAAGTCGATCACGAGCGCGATGTCTCTGGGAACGAGCATTGCCGTCGCACTGGCGGACAATCGGGCCGAGTGCATATCGAACACTTTTGCGAAAAGCAATGACACGGGGCCGTCTTCCGCCGATTGATCTCGCCGGAGCGAGACGCGAACGGCGTCATGCGGCGTTGCGCCCGCAACGAACTGGTACTTCTCCCCGACGAGTTCGGCACGCCCGAACTCGACGTCGGAATCGATGATATCCGCGGAATCTCCGGCGACGCGATTCGCATTTGCGAAGCGCTGCGCCTCGGCTCGCGCATCCGTCAGCGCGTCTTCGCGAGATCCCAGCTGCGACGCCGCAGCGAGTGCCGCGGCATCGGCAGCGCTTTGCAGCTCCTGCCTCGCACTGAACATAAGTCCCGTGTCCACGGCGAGGGCTGCGACGCCGAGCGCGACAGTGCCGCCGAATATGACGGA
>JAJDEC010000197.1 GCA_029259995.1 Phycisphaerae bacterium | reverse complement strand
AAACAGACGCCGTCGACGGCGTCGTGCGGTGTCGGGATCGTGTGAATCGTGACGCCCTTGATGACGATGGATTCGCCTGCGCGGAATCGACGGACGTCCGACATTTCTCCGACGCGCTTCCTTGCGACGCGCCACGTTTGCTCCGTCATGAATGCAGGGACGCCGAACTTCTTCTGGAGAATGCGCAGGCCTCGCGTGTGATCGGAGTGTTCGTGAGAGACGATGACGGCGTCGCAGTCGGACGCGTCGCGGCCGCGTGCGGCAAGCCGAAGTGCCATCTGGCGGCCGCTGATGCCGGCGTCGAAAAGCAGTCGCGCGTCGCCGGCTTCGACGTAGATCGAGTTGCCGTTCGAACCGGATTGAAGCGAGAAACTGATCACGTCTGATACCTGTTCAAGTTGACTTTTCAACGATTGTCCGCGATATCGCGGCGGCGTCCATGTTCAGAATTTCGCGGCGATCGGCATGCGACGACCAACGCCGAAGGCGCGGCTCGTGATTTTCAGTCCCGTCGCCATCTGTTTGCGTTTGTATTCATTGGTGTCAACAAGTCGAGCGATCCGGCGAACGGTCTGTTCGTCGATACCGATGGCGATGATGTCTTCCACGGATTCATCCAGCTCGACATAGTGATGCAGGATCGCGTCCAGCATGTCGTAGGGCGGCAGCGTTTGTTGGTCGTGTTGATCGTGACGGAGTTCGGCGGACGGGGGCTTCTCGATCGTGGATTGCGGAATGATCTCTCGTTCGGCATGTGCATTGATGTGTCGGGCGAGATCGTAGACTGTCGTCTTCGGCAGATCGCTGATGACGGCGAGTCCGCCGCACATGTCGCCGTAAAGCGTACAGTAGCCGACGGCGATCTCGCTCTTGTTGCCAGTCGTCAACAGGAGCCGGCCGAACTTGTTGGACAGGGCCATCAGGATATTGCCGCGGATGCGCGCCTGAATATTCTCTTCGGCGATGCCGGGGGGAAGTCCTTCGAAATGAGAAGCCAGTTCATTCTCCAAAGCGGTATGCATCTGGTGAATTTCGATCGTCCGGATCTCGATGCCGAGGGCGTTCGCCAGGGCCAGGGCATCGGTCACGCTGTGATCGCTGCTGTATCGCGAAGGCATCGATACGCCGAGGACGTTGTCTGCGCCGAGGGCTTCGACGGCGATCGCACACGTGACGGCGGAGTCGATTCCGCCGGACAGGCCGAGGACGACATTTTCGAAACCGCATTTTCGCACATAGTCTCGTGTTCCGATGACGAGGGCTTCGCGAATCGAGGCGATGTTCTCCGGATACGCGTTCAGTGTTCCGTGGCAGTTGCCGGCTTCAACGAGCTCGACGATTGAGAGTTCCTCACGGAATGCCGCGGCGCGATGCACGGTTTTTCCGGCCGCGTCGCAGACAAAGCTGGCGCCGTCGAACAGGAGTTCGTCGTTTCCGCCAACTTGATTGACGAGAAGCACGGGGCGATGGATCGACTTTGCGTGATTCGCGATGAGGGCTTCGCGATACATCTGCTTGCCGACGACGAACGGCGACGCGGAGAGGTTGATGACGAGATCGACGCCGGCGTTGCCGAGGACGGCGACGGGCTGGCGGCGATAGCGGCGACCGGCGAAGCAGGATTCGTCCGTCCATGCATCTTCGCAGATCGTGACGCCGATTCTGTGGATCCGTCCGTCGACGCTGAGTTCGAAATGCGTCGTCGATTCGGCGGGTTCGAAGTAGCGATGCTCGTCGAAGACATCGTAGGTCGGCAGCAGAGACTTGTGGGCGATGGTCGCGATGCGTCCGTCCATGAGGACGGCGGCGGCGTTGTACAGGGAGGCGCCTTTGTTCTCCTTGTTGCGGTCGACAAAGCCGACGACGGCAGTCGGACCGTAGCGAGATTGTTCCGCGAGATCGTTGACGGCCTTGATGTTGCGATCAACGAACTGTTCACGAAGCACCAGGTCTTTGGGCGGATAGCCCGTGATGACGAGTTCCGTGAAGACAATGAGATCAATCTTGCTGTCTGCACCGCGTTCGATCATCTCGCGAACGCGCCGCGTGTTGCCTTCGATGTCGCCGACGATGGGATTGAGTTGCGCCAGACCGATTCTCATGCGGGCCATTATATGCGCCGTCGGAGTTCGGGCGAGACACTCAACATTGACCTGGCTAGGCGTCGGGCTTCTTTTCGGTTTCCTTCTGTTTGTTCAATTGCAATTCATCGATCTTGTTGAGCACGGCACGCCAATCGGGGCGCATTCTTACGGTCGCGGGGAAAATCTCGCGCACGATGCCATTCGTGTCGATGAGGTAGGTTGTCGTTCGATCGTACTTCTTCGTCTTCTCGCGGTCGAGATCGGCGACGATGTCGAAAGCCGGCGTATTGCCCTTGAACGCCTTGAAGAATTTCGCATGGGATTCGAGGTCGGTGTCTTCCTGAGAGACGGCGATGACGATGGTGTTGCGGGCGGTGAATTTGTCGTAGGTGTTTTGCAACTGGACCAGTTGCTTTGCGCAGTAAGGTCACCAATGGGCACGATAGGTCGTAATGACGATATTCTTCTTTCCGAGATGTTCGGCGAGGTCGACGAGCGTGCCGTCGGCCTTGGGGAGTTTCATCAGCGGGGCCTTGTCGCCGAGTTGGAGATCGTTGTCGACGCCCCAATCGGAGGGGGACGCATCGACAATGCTGGAAACAGCCGATTCCCTGACGGGAATGGCGATGCGGCGGCGGATGAACCAGGCGTCGGCGCCGTCGGGCGGCGAGGCGTAGGCGAGGACGTTGATGAAGAAGTGATCGTCGGGGCCGGGGGCTTTTTTCAGTTCGAATTCGAACGTGGTTGCAGGGCCTTCAGCGAGGCGCTCGTCGGGGTGACGCATGAAGCCGGTGCGGCTGAGTTGCTTCTTGGATTTCGCGCGTTCGCCTTTCAATTCTGCGCACGCGGGGGTGTCCATCTGGATGATGGCGTTGGGGATGCCTGCGTTGGTGAGGGACCAGCCCTCTTTGGTCTTGATTTCCACGACGAGCCGGGCGCTTGCGCCGGGCTTGAGTTCGCCTTTGATGGTGGCCGTGGCTGACAGAACGTCGGCGGGCGCGGTACTTGTCAGAAGCAGTGATGATGCTGCGATGACGATTGGCGCAATCATGATATTCCTCCTCCGGTTGTTGGGCGATAGGTGATGATATTCCGAAGCAGGCAGTTTGTATTGCGGTCGCAGTGTGCTCGAAAATTATCTGAGTTTTTCTTGAAATTGGCCGTCGGGGCCGGAATCGGAGGCTGATTTCGAATTTCGGACATGGATTTCAGATTGCACGGGTGTTTGCGCGGGTTATCTCTTTGGGTGGCCGCGGGTTCTGTCAGTTTGCGCCGAACTGAGGCCCCCGCAAAATGCCGCAAAGTCGCGCAAACTCTCGCAAATGAGAATGGGCGCCGGAAGCAGGCGGTGTTGGACGGAATGAGATGTTTCATCATTCATCG
>JAJDEC010000196.1 GCA_029259995.1 Phycisphaerae bacterium | reverse complement strand
AAACGAATCACAGATGAGGCGATTGAGATGGTCTCGGCGACAGGGCAGGACAGCGACGCCGTACGCGGCATCGTGCTTGCCTCGCCCGAGTGGCACGCCGGCGTGATCGGCGTCGTTGCGAGCCGCGTGACGGAGGAGTTTGGCAGACCGACCGTGATGATTGCGATCGAGAACGGCGTCGGCCAGGGCTCGGCGCGAAGCATTCGCAATTTCGCGTTGCACGAAGTGCTGGCGGATTGTCGCGAGACGCTGCTGACATATGGCGGTCACGCCATGGCGGCGGGGTTGAAAGTCGAGGCGGACAAGATCGATGCGTTTCGCGCCGCGTTTCACAATCGGGCGGCACAATTGCTGACACATTCGGACCTACAGCCGAAGTTGCGCATCGATGACGAAGTGAATCTAAGTGCGTTGAACATGTCGCTCGTATCGGACTTCGCGAAGCTGGAGCCGTTCGGTGCGGGAAATGCGGCGCCGCGGCTGGCAACGGACTGGCTGGACGTAGTCGGGGAGCCCAGGGCCGTTGGCGCAAGCAAGACGCATCTGCAAGTGGCCCTGTCTGACGGGCAGAAGCAGTGCAAGGGCATTGCGTTCGGGATGGCGAAACATGCCGACACGTTGAGTGACTGTCGCCGCTGCAAAGTGGCGTTCGAACCCATCACGAACGAATGGAATGGCCGTGTCAGCGTGGAAATGCGAATCCTCGATTTCCGCTTTCCCGATGAATGATGGATGGCAGAAGAGCATGCGAATGTGTTAGCGGACGACATGCGCGCCGAGGACGTCTCGGTCAGAGCCGTGACCGCCAGGGAGTCGGGCGCGCGATGTGAGCCTGTCGCATGTTCGTTGATCGATGTGCCGGGTGCCATGCTTGCCCTTCAAGGCAGGCATGGCGATGGCGAAATGGCTCGAGACCATCGAATCGCGCCCTCATGTCTACAGAGCCGCTGCAGGGGAGTCGGCTGGTGAACGCTGACGGACTTCAGAATTACAGCAGCGATTGCGATGTATCGCGCGCATCGACACACGGGATGCCGTCGCGACGCACGCACTGGCTTGCAGCGATGCTGATTGCACTTGCTGTTGCAATCATCGGCGCACGCGACGTCACGCGCGGCGGCGTCGGCTGGTCCGACGGTGCGAATCATCTCTTCGACGGAATTTTCCTTTACGAGTTTGCGCGCGAGATGCCGCTTGATTCGCCGATGGCTTGGGCGGAGCAGTTCTATCTGCGACATCCGTCGTTGGGGATCGTTGTCTACTGGCCACCGGGTTTTGCGGCCCTTGAAGCGATTGTGTTCGCGATTTTCGGCGTCAGCATGGTTGCTGCGCGATGCGTCGTTCTCGTGTTCGCGTTCGGCGCGGGATATGTGATGTTCCGGCTCGTGCGCGATCTTTACGGCGGCGCGATGGGGTTAATCGCGGCGCTATTGTTCGTGACGTGCCCATTCGGCGAGCGCTGGATGACGGACATCATGCTGGAGTGGCCGGCGACGTTCTGGATTCTGCTGGCCGTTTGGGCGTATGTTCGCGGCGCCATGCGTCACGCGAAACAACGGGCCACATGTTGGCAACTGCTCTGCGGCGTGTCCATTGCGGCGGCATTTCTGACGAAGCAGACAGCGGGCTTCATACTGCCCGTGATCCTCTTGCACGCGCTGTTCTCGCAGGACGGCCGACGCTGGCTTGGCCGTTTGACAACATTAGGCGGACTGGCCGTCTGCGGCGCTGTCGTCGTCGGCTATTCGTTCGTTGCTCGGCCGTACACGGGATTGGCGTCAAAGCTGCTCACGTGGGATTTCGATGCAGTCTGGTACGCCGGGCACGGGGTTGAGATCTTCGGCTGGATCATGATTCCGGCGGCGCTCGTTGCAATGATTGTCGGCATGTCGCAAGTCCGACCAACGCGTTTTTCAAATGAGTGCGGCGGCGTTGGCGTACGGGATCGCGAACTCACTCGGCATTCGTCGTCCGCCACAGAGGGCGGACGCTACGCTCGCGCGAAACCGGCTCTTGCGGGCGATGCGTCGGAAACGACATTTGAAGCCATCGCCGGATTGCAGTGTGACGACGGCAACTCCGCGGGCCGTCCCGCCTGGCTATTCGTCATCTGGTTCGTCGCCTGGTACGCGTTCAGCAGCGCGATCGAGGCGAAAGAGGCGCGCTATCTCTTCTTCGCGTTGCCACCGATGGCTGTGCTCGCGGCAAACGGCGTGATCGTGCTGGGTCGGCTGGGGCGGCGCGATCAGTACGCCTCCTGGCGCGTTGCGCTGTTGGCCACGGCGCTCCTGATCGGTCAATGCGTCATCACTGTGGCGAATTCGAGAGGGCGGCTGCTGTCATATGCGCCGGCGGTCGAATTGCTCGTCGAGCGTGGCGATGCCGATCTGGTGCTGGTGGATGCGGTCCGCGACGGGCAGTTCGTGTTTGACGTCTATCAGCATCCCGACGCGCGCGATCGAATCATTCCCTTGCGCGCCAGCAAGCTGCTCTATGCGCGCGCGGCCAGGATGAAGTACGGCGGAGAGCTGTATGTTGAGAGTGACGCGGACATTGTCGCGCTGCTGAATCGGCTGGGCATTCGCTACATCGTGATGGAGTCTCAGGCGCCGCGAACGAACGATGCGACGATCGATCCAACGCCGCGGAAGCTGCTGCGATCGCTGGTGGGGGATGCGTCGCGGTTCGCGATGCGTGGCGCGTGGCCGTTGGCTTGTGCTGATCCGGATTGGGATGCAGTTGAGTTGCGCGTCTACGAATATCTTGCGTGTCCGTCGCGATCGACGGATCGCGTGACGATTCCTGTTCCGGCGATGGGGCGGGAGGTTGAGATGATCATTCCGTAGGGTCCGCTGTGCGGACCATTTGTGCCGATTCCCCATCCTTTGCTTTCGCAAAGGATGGGGCAACCGCACATGCATTCCTGTCGAAAGTCATCGCGAAGGCGAACATACACTCGACCGACTCCCTGACGGTCGCGGCTCTGAACATCTGCTCAAGCGTCGAAACTCAACACTCAACACTCAGTACTCAGTACTCATGGCTCCACACGAATCACTCTCCACTAGCCTGCCTTTCCGTGGCACTGCTTGTACTTCTTACCGCTGCCGCAGGGGCAGGGCGCGTTGCGGCCGACCTTCGGTTGTTCACGCACGATCTGCTCGGGCTTTGCTTCCTGGTTCTGCGCCTTCATCGCCGCGTCGCGATCCTGGGATGCGCCGCTGAAGCCGGCGTTGGTGGATGCGTCGTGGCGGGCCGTGCGGGCGTTGAGGCGGCTGCGCATCTGTTCGTTGCCGGACAGGCGTGCGCGGAAGATGATGCCCGTGACTTTGTCCTCGATGCTCGTGAGCATCTCGTTGAACATGCCCGAGCCTTCCTTCTTGTAGGCAATCTTCGGATCCTGCTCGGCGTAGCTGCGGAGACCGATGGATTCCTTGAGCAAGTCGATCGCATACATGTGCTCCTTCCACGCCTGATCGTAAATCTGAATCAGCACATAGCGTTCCAGGCGCGTCAATTCGGCGCGGAGCAGATCACGGCCGAACGTGAGCAGGGCTTCATCGGGGGATTCAGTGGTTTCGAACGTCTCGTCATCGAAGGCCTCGCCGAATCGTTGGCGGCCCCATTCGGCGAGCTTTGATTCCGGGGCGCCGCGCGCCTGGCTGACGGCCTTGTCGATTTCGCCCTGAAGACGGCCGTTCGTTGTGTAGTCGCGATTCAGTTCGAAGAGTTCATCCGCGATTTCATTGATGGGGCGATTCTGGACGTTGTCGATTGTCCAGCCGATGTTGAACTTCAGGTTCGCCCATTGAACCAGCGCGTCGGCGGAATACGCATTCTCGAAATGGCCCTCTTTCAGCGTTCGATCGAGGATCCACTCGACGGGATATCGAATCTCGCGCTCGCGATAGGCGTCCCGGATCTTCTCGCGAAGCTTGGAGACCATTCCCGTGTTGTCGACATCCGCAAACTCCTCTTCCGCCAGCGCGATGCCGAATTTCTGGTGCGCCCATCCCAGCATGACGCGCTTGCCGAATTCGGGATCGAAGAATCGTTCGATCGGCGCCAGGTCGGCGCCGTCGATCTTCTCGGCGGATGCATCGAGGAGATGCTCCTGCACTTCCTCGAGGCTCATCGACTTCAGTTGATTCTGTGTGAGCTTCGAATCGAAGCGTTGCGATGACCATTGGGCGAGACCGCGAATGTCCCATTCCTTGGGATCGATATCGGGATCCATGTATTCGCCGACCTGCATGGAGATGAGATTGCGCGCCTCGTCCTTTGCCTGGGCGCGAATCTGTCGCTCTGTCGAAACCTGATCGTGGATGTCGACGTACTTGGCTTCGAACGGCACTTCCAGTTCGGCGCGAACCCATTCGCTCAACGACTGGGCCTGGAAATTCTTGGCGAGAAACTTTTCCGCCGAGCTGTCGATCGTTGCGTCGATCATCCGCCAGATGAGCTCGACAAGCACGCCGGACTTCCCCGGTCGGGCCGCCGCAAGGATCTTCTGCCGTTCGGCGTAGAAGACTTTCCGCTGATGGTCCATGACTTCGTCATATTCGAGCAGATTCTTACGAATGCCGAAGTTGCGCTCTTCGACTTTCTTCTGGGCGCGTTCGACGCTCTTGCTGATCCACTTGTGCTCGATGGCGTCGCCGTCCTCCATGCCGAACTTGTCCATCGCCTTGAGCATGACATCGCCCATGAACAGGCGCATCAGATCGTCGCGCATCGACAGGAAGAAGCGGCTTGATCCCGGATCGCCCTGACGACCCGATCGACCGCGAAGCTGATTGTCGATGCGACGCGATTCATGTCGTTCGGTTCCGACGATGTGCAGACCGCAGGGGACGTTCAGGCTGCAGACTTTGCGGCCCATGTCGGGAAATCGCGGATCAACTTTTGGCTTCCAGCAGTGCGAACAATTGGTCTTGGCGTCGTAGTCGGGGCAGTTGATGCAGCACTTCGTGCCGACAACACCTTTTTCCTGCCAGCCGAACTTGTTGGGATCGACGCCTTCCGGCGGTCCCAGATCGCCGATGCATTTCTCATAGACGACGCCCTGGGCGAGCTTGATGTCCGTTCCGCGGCCCGCCATGTTCGTCGCGATTGTCACGTTGCCCAGAGGCCGCTTGTTCTTGCCGCGCGTCGGGATGTAGGTTTCGCCGGCCTTCTTGACGATGTCGGCTTCGCGCGCATGCTGCTTGGCGTTCAGCACTTCGTGTTCAATGCCGTAACGCTTCGTCAGCGCGTCGGAAATCTTCTCGGAATTCTCGATCGAGATCGTTCCGACGAGAACCGGCCGACCGCGTGCGAGATCGCCCATCGACTGATCGTAGGCGTCGCACAGCACGTCATTCTCGATCTTGCCCGTCTTCCATTGCTCCAGCGCATTGTCGATGATCGACGTATCCTCTCCGTTCTTTGCCCGGATTTCCCGCAGCTTCATCAGCAACGGTTCAAGCACAAACGGATCGCTGGTGCGGCCGAACGCCTGGATGTCGTGGATCTCGTCCACGATCGCGTTGAACTTGTCCCCGACGGATTTGTAGATCTTGTCGTGATGGTCCACGCGATTGACGGGCCGGTTCGTCGGGATGGCGACGACGTCCAGGCTGTAGATCTTCATGAACTCGTCCGCCTCCGTCATGGCGGTTCCCGTCATCCCGGAAAGTTGCGTATAGAGCTTGAAGAAATTCTGAAGTGTGATCGTGGCGAGCGTTTGCGATTCTTCCTTGACGCGAACGCCTTCCTTCGCCTCGACGGCCTGGTGAAGACCATCGGACCATTGGCGGCCGACCATGAGGCGGCCCGTGAACGAGTCGACAATGATGATCTCGCCGTCTTTGACAACGTAATCGACATCACTCTCATAGACGACGTGCGCCTTGACGCTGTTCTCAATCACGTGCGGCCATTCCATGTTGGCGCCGACGTAGAGTGATCCGACGCCGAGTTGCTCCTGCGCGATGCTGATGCCGTCGTGCGTCAGCGAGACGCTCTTGCGTTCCTTGGCGACGACGTAGTACATCTTGTGACCGATCGCCTCGGCCTCTTCTTCCGTGATCCAGTTCGCGTCAGTCTTGAACTTGCCGACGGCGTCCTTGAATTTCGGATGCTCCGCGGCATTCTTCGGCGGATTGTCTCCCCACGTCTTGATGCAGTTGAGCGTGGTTTCCTGTGCGGCCTTTTGCTTGGCGATCAGGACGCGTGCGACGGCATCGGCCGTGCGATAGCGCGTGACGTCATCTTCGGCGGGGCCGCTGATGATGAGCGGCGTTCTCGCTTCGTCGATCAAAATGGAGTCCACTTCGTCGACGACTGTGAAGTCGAGCGAGCCCTGGACCTGATCCTCGATCGAGATCTTCATGTTGTCTCGAAGGTAGTCGAAACCGAATTCGTTGTTCGTGCCGTACGTGATGTTGCAGGCGTAGGCCTCGCGTCGAATGCCTTCGCGTCCGCCGGGGTCGACCTGGCCCTGGATGTAGCCGACTGTCATGCCGACGAGTTCAAAGATCGGCATGGCGAATTCGGCGTCACGTTTCACGAGGTAGTCGTTGACTGTGACGATGTGGACCTTCTTGCCCTGGAGGATCTTCAGATACGCGGCGGGATGGCAGACAATCGTCTTGCCTTCGCCCGTCTTCATTTCGGCGATCGTGCCGTTGAAGAGCACCTGGGCGCCGATGAGCTGGCAGTCGAAATGGCGATGATTCTTCGCCCGTCGCGACGCCTCGCGAAGCACAGCAAACGCCTCCTGCATGACGGATTCTTCCGGTTCGCCGTCGGCAAGCCGTTGGCGCAGGGCGTCGGATCGCTCGCGGAGATCGGCGCTGAGCTCGACGCGGATTTGCTGCAACTCCGCTTCGCGCTCGGCGGGTTCCAGTTCCTCGGAGACGCTTTTCGCGCGTGCGGCGAACGATGCGTCGTAGTTGCCGCGCAGCTCGTCTTCGAAGCTGCCGACGGACTCGGCGATCGTGCGATAGCGTTTGACAATACGATCATTGCGGGAACCGAAGACCTTGCGAAGGCCGGTACCGACGGTGGACAAGACGCCCATGAGAATCTTCCTGACTTTGATATCTGATAAGTGGTTCTATTTGACGCATTTCGAGATCGCGCGATGCGCGAACCGGAATCGATGCTCACGAGCATGCGGCGCGCGGAGCACGGGCACGAATTGCGTGGAGGTTGTTATCGATCGAGAGCGCCGCCGGATCGGGCGGCACGGATGAGGCGATTCTGCCAGTTGACCGACGGATCGAAATGCTGCGTCGTGGCGGCGACAAGATTGCCGTCGACATGCGTTGTTCGCTCACTTGCGACACGCGTCAGCAGAATCAGGCAGACGGCGCTCGCGGCCAGGCTCAGGCTGATGCCCGTGGCGAGGCGAACGTGATTCGACGAGGAGACGACGCGGAACGCGATGGCCGTTGATGCCTGCACGGCATCGAACGTCGCCCGCGAGGCGGCTTCCACTTCCACGACGATCAAGGCGGCGATCGCGGCGGATGCGACCAATCGAATGTCGCGGCGGGATGTGAGTCGTGTCGTCTTCATGGCTCAGGTATTCTATCGACCTGTTGCAGGATGCTCAATCAGCGTCCAATGTGTCGATTTTCCGCCGAATCTGATCGGCGACACAGGATCATAACGCAATGACGGCCGATCGGTTTCGAAATCAGCGAATTCTTGTGACGGGGGCATCCAGTGGTATCGGGGCCGCCGTGGCCCGGCAACTCGTTGCGGCGGGGGGCCACGTTGCCCTGGTGGCCCGCCGACGGGATCGCCTGGAAGGGCTGGCGAAGGCGCTGTCGGCCGGTCCGGGAAGGGCAGTACCAGTGCCCGCTGACCTGACAGCGCCGGCAATGGCGGACGCCGTCGTCGGCGAAGCGGAGGCGCAGCTGGGCGGACCGATCGACGTGCTTGTCAATAACGCGGGCATCGGCGCCTACGGCAAATTTGCGGGCAATGCGATCTCCGACGTCGAGCAGATGATGACGTTGAACATGAGCGCCGTCGTTCAGCTGACACATCGGGTGCTGCCGGGAATGCTTGAGCGTCAACGCGGTCACGTTCTCAGCATCGCCAGCACGGCGGCATTTCAGCCGACGCCGTATATGGCGGTCTACGGCGCGACAAAAGCGTTTGTATTGAGTTTCTCGATGGCGCTCTGGCTGGAGGCGCGCAAGGGCGGCGTTGGCGTTACGTGCGTCTGCCCGGGGCCCGTGGCGACGGAGTTTTTCGATCGCGGCGGCTACGAGTCGCGCAAAGGGGATTTTTCCAAAGTGGCCATGTCGGCGGATCGCGTCGCGCAGGAGGCGATCCGGGCGCTGGCGGGGCGGCGATCGGTCTATGTGCCGGGCTGGAAGAATAAGATTGGGGCAACCATGCAGCGATTCGCGCCGCTGCGGACGGTCACGCGGAT
>JAJDEC010000195.1 GCA_029259995.1 Phycisphaerae bacterium | reverse complement strand
GGGCGCATCAAGGGCGTGCGGTTTGATTCGTCGATTGACTGGTCGCGGTTTGTGATTGTCGATCATCGGGATCTGCCGGGGCCGAATGTGCTGAAGCTGATCGAGTCGGACCAGCCCGTGCTGGCGGCCGATCGCGTGATGCACAAGTATGAGCCTGTCGTGCTGATCGCGTCGCCGGACAAGGCGGCGCTGCGGAAGGCACTTCGGTGCGTGAAAGTCGAAATCGACGCGGACACGCCGATTCTCGATCCGCTGACGCCATTGACGCCCGATCTCATTCAATACGGCGAGGACAATGTCTTCAAGCGAATCGATATTCGTAAGGGAGACACTTCGGGCGTCTTTGCGAATGCGGCGCATGTCGTGGAAGGCACGTATCGAACCGGCGCGCAGGAGCATGTCTATCTCGAGCCGCAGGGGATGCTGGCCTATCGGGAAGGCGACACGCTGACGATTCAGGGCAGCATGCAGTGCCCCTATTACGTCGTCGATGCGCTGGCGCATCTGTTCGAAATCGAAAGCAGCTACGCGCCGCATCATTCGGGGCGGGCGAGCGGCGTCGTGAACGAGCGCGGCGAAATTTCGATTGACAAGTCGCACCAGCCCGGGGATCGACCGACGCAGCTGCGTGTGATTCAGACGCCGGTCGGCGGCGGGTTCGGCGGCAAGGAAGAGTATCCGTCCGTGATGGCGGCGCATGCGGCACTGCTGTCCGAAAAGGCGCGGTCGCCCGTTCGGATCGTCTATGATCGGCACGAAGACATGGCCGTGACGACGAAGCGGCATCCGAGCGTGGTGCGGCATCGAACGGCGCTGGACAAGGACGGCCGGCTGCTGGCGATGGAGATTGAGGCAATCTTCGATGGCGGCGCCTACGCGACGCTGTCGAGCGTTGTGCTGAGTCGCGGCGTAATTCACGCGGCAGGTCCGTATCGCTGCGAGAACATTCACGTCATCGGCGAAGCGCGACTGACGAACAGCCCGCCCTATGGGGCGTTCCGCGGGTTCGGCGCACCGCAGACGTACTTCGCGATGGAACGGCACATGAATGTGATCGCGCGGCAGATCGGTATGGATCCGATCGAGTTGCGGCGGCGCAATCTGCTGAAGACAGGCGAGACGTTGGCGACGGGGCAGGTGTTCAAGGATGAGGTCGACCTGGTCGCGCTGATGGACAAGGCGCTTGATCTGTCAGAATACAGGCAGCGTTCAGCGGCCCATGCCGAGACGAACAAGTCGCATCCGTATCTGCGGCGCGGCGTCGGTCTCGCGACGTTTCATCATGGCTCGGGCTTTACGGGCGCGGGTGAAGTTTATCTCGCGTCGGAAGTCTGGGTTGAAGCCCACGCGGACGGTCGCATTGAAGTGCTGACAGCACAGACGGACATGGGGCAGGGGACGTCGACGATTCTGGCCCAGATCGCGTCAGACGCGCTGGGCTTGCCCGACGGTCGGATCATCGTGGCGCAGCCGGATACGCAGCGGGTTCCGAACAGCGGACCGACGGTCGCGAGTCGGACGGCGATGGTCGTCGGCAAGCTGGTTTATCGCGCGTGCGAGGATCTGAAGAAGCGCGTGGGTGCGACGGATGCGGACGCCGACGGATTGACGAAGGCGATCGCAGATTGGCATGCGGCGCATCCGGGCGAGGAATTGCTGGGCCGCGCGACCTATGAGAAGCCGACGGATGTGCAATGGGACGACAAGCTGTACAAGGGCGACGCGTATGCTTCGTACGGATGGGCGGCGCATACGGCGGACGTCGAGATTGACTTGCGCACGTTCGGCATTCGCGTGATGGACTATGTCGCGTTGCAGGAGATCGGCCGCGTGTTGAATCCGACGCTGGCGCGGGGGCAGATCCAGGGCGGCGTGGCGCAGGGGATCGGCTGGGCGCTGATGGAAGACGTCGTGCTGGAAGACGGCGTGATGAAAAATGCCCAGATGACGAATTACATCATTCCCGGCAGCGGCGATCTGCCGCCGCTGCGCGTGTTCTTTGAAGAGCAGCCGACGAAGCACGGACCGGGCGGTGCGAAGGGGATTGGCGAATTGCCCATGGATGGTCCGGCGCCGGCCGTGGTCAACGCCGTGTGCAATGCGCTCGGGATCAGCGTGGAGGAGATTCCGCTGACGCCGGAGCGATTGATGGCGATACTTGAGGAGCGCCGCGATGGCTGAAAAGTTGAATCATTTTGAGTTGCGCTTCAAGCTGAACGGCGCGGAGGCGGCGTGTCGGGCGCGCGACGACGATCGATTGCTTGACGTATTGCGTGAGCGATGCGACGCGACGGGGACGAAGGAAGGTTGCGGCGAAGGGGAATGCGGCGCATGTACGGTCTTCATGGACGGCGAGCCGGTCAATTCGTGTCTGGTGCCGGCGTTTCAGGTCGAAGGTCGCGAAGTTGTGACGATCGAGAGTGTGGATGCGTCGATTGCGGAGACGTTGAACAAAACGGGGGCGTCGCAGTGTGGTGCGTGCACGCCGGGCGTCGTGATGTCGATCCGCTGGTTGATGGAACATCCGGAGATTGCGAAGCGCGTGGACGTTCGTGAGTTCATGGGCGGGAATCTGTGTCGATGCACGGGTTATGACGGGATTATTGAGGGGTTGGAACAGGTGCTGGGGCGATCGTGAGTTCCTGGAATTTTCGCGGTCGGCGGTATTCGTTGGGATGTGGTTTCTTGCACTCTGGTGTGGAACAGCCTAATGGGTCGTACTGGACCGGCTATTAGCCGGTCCCACACGATTGTATCTGAACCGGCTATTGGCCGGTTCCACACGTTGGGTGCTTGCTGCACGATTGTCGAAGCTGGGTGAATTGTCTTTGAATATTGTTCGGCCTGCCAATTTGAATGAAGCGCTGTCGATCATGGCGGACGCTGATGTGCCGTGGACGCCGATTGCCGGCGGCACGGATCTGTGCGTGTCGTGGCATGCGCGAGATAAGGATGACTGGCGTCTAATGGACGTTTGCCGCCTGGCGCCGGCGTTGCGGCGGATCACGATCGATGACGACATGCTCGAACTGGGCGCCATGACGACGTATTGGGATGTCATCTGTCATGCGGACGTGTCGTCGGAATTTCCGTTGCTTGTCGAGGCGGGGCGGCAGGTCGGGGCGATTCAGATTCAGACGCGCGGAACATGGGCCGGCAACATCGGCAACGGTTCGCCGGCTGCGGACGGTGTCCCCGTGCTGATGGCGTATGACGCGCAGGTCGTGCTTGCGTCGGCGGCCGGGCGTCGCGCAGTTCGGCTCGACGAATATTACACGGGCTATCGCAAGAGTGTGCGGCGCGATGATGAGTTGATCGTTGCGATCAGGCTGCCGCGTCGCGAACGAACGCACGAGTGGTTTCACAAAGTGGGGGCGCGGCAGGCGCAGGCGATCACGAAAGTCGGCGCCGCGATCGTGAAGGATTCGGCAGGATGGCGCGTCGTGGCCAACAGCGTCGCGCCCGTTGTGCTGCGATGTCGACATCTGGAAGCCGCGTTTGAGCGGGGCGATCGATTCGATTCGGCGGTGGCGCTGGAACAGACGCTCTCGAAAGACATTTCTCCGATTGATGACATTCGTTCAAACGCGGAGTATCGGCGCAAAGTGCTGGCTCGATTGATTCATCATCGGCTGTTCGGATAAGTTGTTGAAAGAGTCGGCGCGGGTCGCATACGAATTGCGTTGTTCCTGAGTCTCAGAACCGCAGTGCGACAGCGAGATTCGTGCTGGCTATTTGCCAGCACCACAGCGTGGTGCGCGGCTTCGCCCGTTTGTACTGGCTATGAGCCAGTACCACAGCGCTCTTGTGCTGACGATGGGCCAGTCCCATCGCGCGGGTTGAACAACCTTCTCGATCAGAATCCTTCGGGCAGTTTGAAATCGGCGATGAAGACCTGGCTTGTGCCGTCTTTCGTTCGTTTGCTCGTCCACATCATCGACTTGCCGTCCGGGCTGATGACGGGCAGGCCGTCGAAGCCGCGGGACCAGGTGACGCGCGTGAATTTTCCGCTCTCGATGTTCAATAGATAGACTTCGTAGTTGAAGTGACCGTGGATGCTGGAGGCGTAGACGATGCTGCGGCCGTTGGGATGCCACCAGGGGGCCCAGCGAACGACGTCACCGTGCGGCGTGAGTTGTCGTTCGCCCGTTCCGTCTGCATTGATGACGAAGAGTTGCAGATGATCGTCCATTTTCCGATCGGCGCGAAAGATGATGCGTTTGCCGTCCGGGGAGAAGAAGGGGCCACCGTCGTAGCCGTCGTGGTTGGTGATCTGCCGGACGTCGGTGCCGTCGGCGGCCATCGTGTAGAGATCGGGATCGCCGTCGCGATCGGAACTGAAGACGATTCGATCGCCGGCAGGATTGAATCCGCACTCGGCGTCGTAGCCTTTTTCGGTTGTCAGTTGCCGGGGCGACGAGCCGTCCAGGTTGGCTTCGATGATGTCCATGCCACCGGGCATGTCCCAGGCATAGCTGCTGCCTTCGCGCTGGTACTTGTTGGGGTTCGGCAGGTCGGGCTTGAGATAGCTTGAACCATAGATGATTTTCGATTTCGTCGGATGGAAATATCCGCAGGTACAGGCGCCGCCGCCGGGGCTGACTTGTTTGACGGAACTGCGGATGGGATTGCGATTCTCATCCAGATCGATCGTGTACATCTGATAGGGCGTGTCGGTCGTGTCGGACGCCTGGAAGATCACTTTGCGCACATCGGGCGAAAAGTAGGCCTCGCCGGCACGGGCAAATCCCATTCGAGAATCCGTCACGGGGCGGATGCTGGTCAGGATCTTCGATTCGGCGTCGGCCCCGGATTCGCCCGATTCGAGCTTCGAGATCGGGGAGAGATTGAACGGTTGGCGCGAAACGCAGCCGATCAGGGAAATCATGGACAAAGCGGCAAGAGTCGTAAGTCGTAACACGGGCGGTTGCCTCCAGTGCAAGTGAGTCTTCATCAGGATGGGAATATAGTGAATCCGGACTGATCGCGTAAGCGCGGCGACAGGATCACTTTGCCAGTTCGAATTCGTCAAAGGCGTTTCCGTCTTCGCCGATCTGGCGGAACGAGAGTTTCGTCGGCGTCACGTCGATGCACGAAAAGCTGAACTGGCCGTCATCGAATTTCACGATGTACTCCGGCGGGTTGTCGCCTTCGGGATAACGTCGCGCGCCGCCGGCGCCGGTCGTGATGTACACAATGCCCTCGCCCGGCTGGACGATCTTGTCCTTCAGCAACGGCGCCGTTCGCTCATAGAGATGGTTGTGGCCGCACAGGACGAGATTCACGCCGGACTCCTCAAAGGCGTCGAGAAAGGCCTCTTTGACGAAGGCCGAGCCTTCGGCCGAGTGTGCGCTGCCCGTGTAGAACGGGTGATGAAAGTACACAATACGCCAATGGGCGTCGCAGTCTTTCAGTACCTCTCGAAGCCAGGAAGCGATCGTCGTCTTCATCTGGTCGTGCGAAATCGCGCCGCCGTGGGCATCCATGTTCGTGTCGAGGGCGACGAATCGCGCTGGGCCAAAGTCGAACCAGTAATTGCGTTCGGCTTCGATGCCGGTCGGGCCATTCTCCGGCAGGACGAATTGCCGGAGCAGCGGGGCGCCTTTTTCCGTTGCAACGTCGTGATTGCCGAGCGACGGCATGAAGAACGTGGTCGCAATCAATCGGCGATAGGGTTCGTAGAAGTTCGGCGCAAAGTCTTTTTCGGCACCCGCGGGATAGATCAGATCGCCCGTGTGAACGACGAGTTCCGGCTTCGTGTCGGCCATGACGCCGGCGAGTTTGGTCTGCGTGTTGCTGCCGATGCCGGAATCGCCGAATGCGAGAAATCGAATCGAATCAGCGCGGGCGGGCGTGATGCGGATCTTGTGCGTACCGGAGGTGACGGCCCGTGTGGTGAGGATGCCGCGATTGGCGATGGAATAGGTGTAGGGCTTGCCGGGCGTGAGATCGCTGAATGTGGCGACGTAGCGATCAGACGATCGGGCGACGGACTGCGTCAACTCGGCGCCGTCGGGATCGATCAACGTGGCGGAGCCATCATCAAAGGGTGCGCGGGCCGTCCAGATGATCGATAGCGAGTCGGGCGACGGCATCTGGATCATCGGGCCCGTCAGGATCCGGGGGCGATTGGCGCGGTCATACTTGTATGCGGCCACGCCCGCGATCGCGCCGACGAGAATGAGGATGGCTCCGAATCGCCGCGCGGTCGAGACTTTTTTCGGAGAATCAGGGCCGGAAGGGTTCGAATCGAGGGGGGGAGTGGATTCTGTCACGCGTGCCTCGGAGTTAAATTGCAAACGGCTTGAAATTGCCGATGGCGCGAAGCCGAATTATAGTAAATACGAGCAAGCGAGGAGATACTAACCATGCCGATGCCAGATGGCACGCCCACAGTCGACGAATTAGCGGTTCGCATCTATTCGATCCGGGACTCTCTTTGACATTCCAGGCAAGAAGAAGCAGCTGGCCGAGATTGAAGCCACGATGGGAGAGCCTGGCTTCTGGGACAAACCCGACGCCCAGGATTTCGTCGCGCGCCTGAAGGGGCTCAAGGCCCTCGTCGATCCCATTG
>JAJDEC010000194.1 GCA_029259995.1 Phycisphaerae bacterium | reverse complement strand
CAGTTTCAGACTTCAGGTCCGGCGATCGCGCCGGCGGTCCCGCAAGTGTCGGGCGACGATGTGAGCATCCGCTGAGTATGTACTGGGAATGATTCATCGTGTGGATCCGGCGAATCGCCGGTTCTCCACAGGCGAAACGTCTGTGCAACACACAACGAGTGGTTCTGCGTTTCAATCAAGTTCAGCGAGCCTTCGAATTCGATGAAGAAACCAGCGACGGATCGCCAGTTGTTGCCCATACCTCGGCGCGTGCGCCATTTGAATGGCGTTCTCGACGCCCGCGATTCTTCATTCGTGTTTCGCTGCGACGCGTGGCCCGAATCGCGACAGATCATCGCCGACGAACTTGCCTCCCTGCCGGTCTCGTCCTATCGCTCGGGCAAACGGCAGCGCGATGACGCAGGTTGGCTCGAAGTTCGCGTGACTTGCGTCAAGTCGGCGCGCGGGCCCGAATGGTATCGACTCCGCGTCACGCCCGAAGCCGTCGAAATCCGGGCGTCCGACGTCCGTGGCATTCGACATGCCTCCAGAACCCTGCGGCAACTGCTCGACGTCGGCGCAGGCCGCATTGCGGCGATGGACATCACGGACTGGCCGGACTTCGCATCGCGCGGCGTCATGCTCGATATCAGCCGCGACAAGATCCCCAACACGCAGACGCTGTATGCGATGATCGATCTGTTCGCCAGCTGGAAATTCAACCAGTTGCAGCTCTACACAGAACACACGTTCACCTACGAGGGACACGAGCGCGTCTGGCGCGGTACCTCCGCCATGACGCCGGATCAAATCGTCGCCCTCGACGCCTATTGCCGCGAACGTGACATCGAACTCGTGCCCAACCAGAACTCGCTCGGTCACATGGAGCATTGGCTCCGCCACGAGCCCTATCGAAAACTCGCGGAAACGACCGGACCCTGGCAGACGCCGTGGGGCGAGACGCGCGTGAATCCGACGACTCTGTGCCCTATCGATCCCGGATCAATCCGCCTGATGCGATCGCTCTACCAGCAACTGCTGCCCAGTTTCAAGAGCCGGCAGCTCAACGTGGGCTGTGACGAGCCGTGGGAACTGGGCTTCGGCCGCAGCGCGAAGAAGTGCAAACAGATCGGCGCCGGGCGCGTCTATCTGAATTACATCAAAAGAATCCACGCCGTCGTTCGCAAGCACGGTCGGAAAATGCAGTTCTGGTCGGACTGGCTGCTGAAGAATCCGGAACTGGTGCCGGAGTTACCGCGCGACGTCATACCGCTCATCTGGGGATACGAAGCGATTCATCCCTACGCCACGGAGTGCCGTCATGTCCGCAACGCCGGCTTGTCGTTCTATGTCTGCCCTGGCACGTCCAGCTGGTGCAGCTTCGCAGGTCGCACAACGAACATGATCGACAACATCCGGCTCGCCGCGTCGACGGGCCGTCGAAACGGCGCCACGGGCATGCTCATCACGGACTGGGGCGATTACGGCCATCGCCAGCAATGGCCCGTCAGCTACGCCGGTTTCGCATTGTCCGCCGCGATGAGCTGGTGCGGTCGAAGCAATGCGGGGCTCGATTTGGCGGCCGCGCTGGATCAGCACGTGTTTCGAGGAGGGAAACGAGGCGCCGGGGCGCTCTGGCTGGATGCGGGTCGCGTTCACGAGTCAACAGGCATCACGATCCACAATCGCAGCGTGTTCTTCGAATTGCTGAATCGACCGATCGAGACAATTGCCGATGTCGCCGGATTGACGGCGAAACGCGTCGAACGAATGGAGCGCGAGATCAAACGGTTGCGCAGTCGCGCCCAGCGCGTGGACTTCGGTAGCGATCTTGTCAAGGATGAATTCGATCTGACGCTGGACGTTCTGCGGCATGGTTGTCGCCGGGCGCAAGTGTCGATCGCGCGCAAGGCAGGCGACCGTCAACCTGTTCGCAACCGGGCGATGCGCGGTGAGTTGATGTCGATCATGGAGCGACACAAATCGATCTGGCTGAAGCGCAATCGTCGCGGCGGATTGAAGGCGAGCCTCTCGTACTATCGCAAGAATCTCGCGGACTACGCGTGACGCGCCGTCACGACGCCAAGTAATTCGGAGGTATGAGTCATTGTGTGGAACCGGCGACTCGCCGGTTCAGCGCAGGCCCAAGGCCTGTGCCACATGCAGTGAATCATTCTGCATCCAGACTTAGAACAGCGTCGACGATCTCCGGCGGGGCGCCGATGTCCACAACTTCGACACGACCAAGGTACGGTACGGCGTTCTCCGATCGAAAACCGGTCTTTCTTGCCACGAATGTGATCGTTTCATTTGCCAGGATTGTAGAATTCGACGGTTCGCCCGTGTTGCAGTCCAATCCCGAAGGAACGTCGATGGCACAGATGAAACTGCTCGATTCGTTGAGCCATTGAATCGCGAAGTCAACGGGCCAGCGGACTTTGCCGTGAAATCCCGTGCCGAGGATTGCATCGACGACGATCGCGGCGTCTCGAATTCGGCGAATCTTCTCTTCAACATCCGCCTTCGATCGGAAATCGTGCATTGGCAAATGCATTCGCGAGGTTATGTCGTAATTGATTTTCGCATCGCCCGTCAACGTCTCGGGATCGCATGTGAGATAGAGCTCGGGCTTGTATCCGGCGTTGAATAGATGGCGGGCAATGACGAACCCATCGCCGCCATTGTTGCCGCCGCCGCAGACGATGGCGACAGCCATGCGCAATCCGCCGGCGCCATGATTGGCGTCCAGGGACCGGCGAATGCACTCCGTTGCGCCGCGCCCCGCATTCTCCATCAGCACGACGCCGGGGATGCCGTATTCCTCGATCGCGCGGCGATCGACTTCGCGGACCTGCTCGCGCGTGAGATAGGTCAGATCGTCTGGATCGGGAAGTTCGATGGCCACTTGTTGTGCGTCTCCCGCTGCTACGACGCGCCGCCCGATTCGAACGACGTCGGCGAGTCGGTCACGGGACCTTCGCCTGCATTGGATTCAGGGTCGACGGAAATCAGGGACCTGAATCCCGGTCGATCCCTGTACTTTCGCAGCAACGGCGATCGCCCCGCGCGAAATGCAACATTGGGGTCCTTGTTCACGGCCGCTTCGAGATGTCGCTGGGCGTAATCCGGCATATCGTTCGCCGCCCATGCAATGGCGAGCCCAAGATGCGCCGACGGCGTGTTGTTGCGGCGCAGCGCTTCTTCGAATTCTCGACGTGCATCCGAGTACTTGTTGACCTGCAGGTACGCCGTGCCGAGGCCCATTCGAATTCCCGCCGACGCGGGGTTCAGATCGCGCGCGCGTTCAAGGCGTTGAATGGCTTCCTCTGTTCGACCGTTCCGTCCGAGGGCGACGCCGAGGTTCTGCAGGCATTCGATCCAGTTGGGATTGGACGCCAGCGCCGACTCGAGATGGCCAATCGCCTGGGCGCTTCTTTGGGATTCATGCAGCAACAGCACGGTGCCCAGATAGAAGTGCGTCGAGGGATTTTCCGGCTCGATCTCCTGGGCGATTTCCGCGTAGCGCAGAGCGCCGTCGAAGTCGTTTTCGGCAACGTAGGCTTTGACGAGCGCGATGTAGCCGAAGGCCCGATTCGGATAGAGCGCGATCGACTGCCTGGCCATGTCGCGATCGCTGTGCCAGTTCAGCGTTTGCGAATAAGCGCCGACGCTGCACGCTGCGACGAGCGACGCCATCGCGACGACCGCCCATTGACGACGTCTCGATTGGCTCGGCCATTTGACATCGCCCAGCCATGCAACCGCACAGATGGCGGGAATGACAAGGACAAGATAAAGATACTGATCGCTCAGCCGCCACTGGCTGTAAGGCGCCTGGATCAGCGCGGGAAGCAGGATCAGCCCCGCCCCCGAGAGACCCACAAACGCCGGCTTGCGCTTCTTGAATGTGATCGCGAGAAGGCCGACGAAGACCAACAGAATCAGCACATCGAATCCGAGGCCCAGCGAAATCGCCCCGACTGTCGTTTCCGGGGCATGAAAGGGCGACAGGTCGAACGGCCACGCGAATCGCACGAGGAGCGACGAGAAGTTATGCAGAATGGATTGAACGCCCTCCATGCCGCCGGTTGCCAACGGCTGAGCGCTGTCTCGGATTTTCCCGTCCAGATAGTTGCCGAGCAGCATGAGGCCGAACAGCGGGATTTTCTCAACGAGCGTGCGCCAGCCCTGTCGCTTGAGCGGCCAGATATCGAGCAACAAGAAGACGCCGGGCAGCACCAGATAGAGCGGACGCGACATCAGGATGCACGCGTAGAAGACGAGCATCGGAATCGTCCATCGCGAATGTCCCGTTTTCGCATAGCGCACATAGCAGAACGTGGCGAGCAGTGCGAACGATGCGGCCATTAACGTCATGCGTTGCGACACCCACGCGACAGACTCGACCTGCACGGGATGCAGTGCAAATAACAGCGTCAACAGGATCTGCCACGTGAGTGTCTTCGAGAACTGCCGCAACAATGCGAAGACGAGCAGACAGTTCAGAAGATGCAACACGAGATTTGTGCCGTGAAAATGAAAGCCCTCGACATATTGGCTTGCAGCCAGATGGGCGTCCACCGCGAGCGATATGACGACGAGCGGTTGCCAGTAGCCGCCTGTGTCCGGGGGTTGTTGAATGCGAAGTTTTGTGAATATGTCGAAGACGTGATGCCAGTTTTCACGAGGATTCTCGTTGAGCACAGGCGCGAGACGTTCGTAAAACGATGACCAGTGTCGCGCGAGTTCGACCTGGGTCCGATCGCCTTCGTCGATCATGCCCGCCCACAGCAGCTCCTGATAGACAATGCCCGTGAACAGCAGAATCGCGACCAGCGCCACGAATCCCTGCATGGAGGGTGACATTCGGAAGCGGCTGGGTTTGGCTGTCATTCACTGAACCTCGATTATTCGCCTGAGACGGGAAAGGGCACAACCGGCCGCCGAGCCTTTCCCGTGCGAATTGTAGGACTCGTCCGCGCGTCCTACAATCGCCGACCATGCGTGTCATGCTCACCAACGACGACGGAATATACGCCCCGGGGATTCGTGCGATGCATTCTGTGCTCGCCGAGGACTGGGATGTCGAAGTGATCGCCCCTCAGGGCGTGCAATCCGGCACTTCGCATGCGATCACGATTCGCCATCCCGTGCTCTGGCATCCGACGAAGATCAGCGACGGATTCGAAGGGACGGCCGTCGAAGGCACGCCCGCCGATTGCGTCAAGCTGGCGCTCCATCATCTGATCGAGTCGCCGCCGGATCTCGTCGTGTCGGGAATCAACGCCGGCCTGAATACAGGCGTGCACGTGCTCTATTCAGGAACCGTCGCCGCGGCGATGGAAGCCGCGATCCTGGGCCGTCCTGCAATCGCCGTGTCGTTTGAGCTCTATCGCGATATGGATTTCGACGCCGCCGCACGAATTGCAAAACCGATCATCGCAACCATCGCGAAGCGCGGTATTCCCGCCGGCTGCGTGGTCAATATTAATATTCCGGAATTGAAGCCGGGCTGGCCCAAAGGCGTGCGCGTCGTACCGATGTCGACGCAGAACATGGACGAGCATATTGAAAAACGCGAAGATCCCTACGGTCGATCATATTACTGGCTAAGCGGCGATTTTCAGAACTATGGCGATCCCAACGAAACCGATCGACACGCGATTGGCGACGGTTACGTCGCCGTCACGCCGCTTCAGTTCGACATGACGGATTCGGCGCGACTCAAGATGTGGTCCGACCTGAAAATCACGCTGCCGTAATCGCGCGATCGAGAAAATCCAGGAAAAGTGGCCCATCGCTTCAGCGGTGGGGGCGCGATGATCCGCACGGAGGCTCCATGAAGATCAAACTTCACAATCTCATCTTCGTCGGCATGATTCTCGGTGTCGTCATCGGTCTCACGCTGCATTACGCAGACAAGAGCGCGCAGAAGGCGGCTGCCGAGGCCGCAACGCAATCCGCGGAGTCGACGACGACCGACGCTGCGGCGCATGCCGCGCAAGGGGACGTTCGCGGGCGACCGGCGTGGATTACCAGCACGCTCTGGATTCTGGACCTGTGCGGCCCGGTGATCTTCATGGGTGCGCTGAAGATGATCATCGCGCCGCTGATCCTCGCCAGCATCGTCGCCGGCGTGACGAGCCTGCCGAACATCAAGGAACTCGGCGCCATCGGCTGGAAGACGATGGCATACTACATCTGCACGACGTTCGTCGCCGTCGCGATTGGTCTCGTCTTTGTCCTGACGATTCAGCCCGGAAAATCCAGCGCGGCCCAGGCGCTCCGGCTCGAACGCGAGATGGAGATCGCGAACTTGCGCGCTGAGTACGAACAACGGGAAGATCGCTCGACGTCGGAAAACGACTCCGGCCTGCTGGCATTCATCGCGTCCCGATCCGGCGACAAGAGCGCCAGCGAACATTCCGAGAAATTCGCAAAACTCAGCAGCGCCAAAGACAGAACCCCCGGCGACATGTTCCGCGACGACATCATCAAACCGCTCCTGACGAATCCGTTCGAATCCGTTTCCAACAGCCCGCCGAACTCGCTGGGCATTATCTTCTTCGCGCTGCTCCTTGGCGTCGCCTGCATGTTCGTCGGTGAGCCCGCCCGGCCCGTGATTCAATTCTTCCGAGGTCTCAACGAAGTCATCCTCAAGATCACACACTGGCTGATGGCCGTCGCACCGTTCGCGATCATGTGCATCATGGCGAAACTCGTTGCGGAAAACGGCCCGGAGATCTTCGAAACGCTCGGCTGGTATTGCGGGACAGTCATCCTGGCGATCTTCGCCCACGTGATTTTCCTGCTCTCGATCTGCTACTTCGTCGGCGGCGTCGGACCGATCGCCTTGTGGAAGGGCCTGCGTGAGGCATGGATGATCGCCTTCACGACGCGCAGCAGCGCCGCGACTTTGCCCGTCACGATCGCCAACGTGACGGAGAATCTGAACGTCTCGCCGAAAGTCGCCAACTTCTCGCTTCCCCTCGGCGCGACAATGAACATGGACGGCACGGCCCTCTACGAAGGCGTTGCCGTCATCTTTCTCATCCAGATCTACGGCGGTCTGACGGACGTGCCGTTCGAACTCACGATGGGTGTCACGCTCGTCATCTTCATCACGGCTGTATTGGCGAGTGTCGGCGCTGCGGCCGTTCCCGACGCGGGCCTCGTCACAATGGTCCTCGTCGCCGCCGCAGTGGGTCTGCCCGTCTATTACATACCGTTGATCTTCGCGGTTGATGCATTCCTCGACATGTTCCGCACATCGACGAATGTGCTCGGCGATTCGATCGGTGCAATTGTGGTGAATCGTCTGGAAGGCAAACGGCTGGAAGCCGCGCCGGCGTAGCCTACTAACGACGCTAGGCGAGTTGGGTTCTTCGTGCCACTGGGTGCTTGTCACCCAGTGTTCGATTGCGGCGCGCGAGCCCCGAAGCGGGAGCCGCGCCCACAACGACTGCCAACGTTTGTTCCGAGTCACCACGTGCCATACTTGCCATCAAGAGCGAAGGCACACAGCCAGATCGACGACACAAAAAAAGCATCTCCACGCTCTGTAAGAGCGAAACAGGATAGCCCAGGGCAAACGAAGACCGCGAAGCGGTCGAAGTGCAGCCCTGGGTCTTGTGTTGGTCATCGTATCTGAGCCCTGAAAGGGCGTTACAACTCTCTTTGTGAACAACTCATGACCGCGTCGGAATGCGATGGACACGCTCGCCCTCCAAGGCAAGCATGCGACGCGCGAGACAACGTTGGAGCTTTCAAGAAAGCCCATGCGTCACTCGCCCAGCAACATGCTCACCTTGAAGAGTGAGCATGGCACTTGTTGATGTTCGTAACGCGACCTGACGATCGTGGTGGGCACGGCCCACCCTACTTAACTACCGCGGCGGTCGTTGCGCCAACACATCACGAATCAACAAACCAATCTCCGGCGGCGATGGTTGAACGTTCGCAACCAACGCACTGGCGCCCACGACAAACACATTCCCCGACAACTCATCCCCAATCCCCGTATTCGCCCGAATGATCCGCGACAGCGTCATCCCGTTGACATAGTCCACCAGCGGTCCCGGCAGATACCCGCGATAGAAAAACCGATCCCCATCGCGCAGCCGCACGAACTGATCGCGAATGATCGCCATCCACGTCTCGCCGATCATCGCGCCGGCAACGTGATCCTCCTCCAGACCGCCGACCCACAAATCGATGTCGTCAACGCTTGCATACGTCGCCGCGAAATTCGCAGCCACGTCGGCGTCCGATGACAGCTCGTCGAAACTCGCATGGGCCGTCAATCCGAGATCGATACGCATCTCATTCAGCGTCGGTAACCCATGATCGCGACCGCGCTGGATATTCAGCGACGCCAGATCGAAGCCGCCGGCGCCCGGAGGACCAAACAGGAAGTTGCGCACGTCATCGATGATATGCGCATCGACCCGCTGGCACCCCTGCGCGGCCAGTCCACGCAGCAAAGGATCGATTCCGTCGTCGATGATCACCTGCGGATTGAAGAACCCGTTTGCGAGCGCGAGATGGCCCGAAGCGATCTCGTTCCCATCCGCATCGACGCGAAGCAACTGGCTGGAGAGCATGCTGTGCCCCACGCGATAGGCGGCCGTCGCGAACTCATTCGCGATGCCCGCGTTCACGCCGGGCTGATATCCGCGATAGGGCGGCAACGCGCCATCGCCAAGAAATACCGGCAGAAACTCGCGATACGTAATTGCCTGCATTTCCGCGCCGACGACTGCGCGGGCGAGTTCGTACACCTCGTCCCCGTCCAGTGCCGGCATGGCCGCGTTGATGCTGTCGGCAATCCGATTGTGTTCGCGCATGAACAATGTGTGCATCGCCGTCAGGGCAACCTGCTCATTCGCGCGGATGTCCCCGGCGAGAAACAGCGTGTCGCTGTTCACAGGTGCGTTCGGCAATCCCGCCGTGTTGAACGGCAGCAGATCGCCGTCGCTCGTGAGCAGGCGGCCCGTACCGTCGAGGGCGCGCAGGGCGTTGGCGCGTGTCTCATCGGCCCCGTAAACATTGGACGCATCGATATACGCCGTGATCGCATTGAACTGCGTTCGAACGCCGTCGATCGTCGCATAGGCGGATCGATCGAGTGGAATCGTCGCGATACCGCTGTTCGTCGGATCGAAAAAGGGATCGCCCGCGGGCACCAGGATGTCAAACGCTTCCGAGGGATCAGCGATGGGCGTCTCGTCGATGTCGTGATCGACGAATTGCCCCCACTGCCAGACAAAATCCGATGCGTTCTTCTCGTTCATGATCGATTCCGTCTGCGCAACAATCTGATTGCTGACGAATCGCGCACTGGGCCGATCCGCGCCGCTTGCCGCGGAAACACCGTCCGCATAAGCAATGCGCCCCGTGCGCAGCATCGGTTCATCAACGCTTCCCCAGCTTGCGTTCGTCGGGTTGTTGCCGACGCCATCGATCGTTCGGAATG
>JAJDEC010000193.1 GCA_029259995.1 Phycisphaerae bacterium | reverse complement strand
CAGAGTAAAAGCTTTCCTGTTTCTCACCGCCACAGCCTCCTTATGTTAGATAATGGCGTATTGCTGCTTTCCGCCTACGCGACGCGGCTGTTATGCCGAGTCATCAAAGACAACCAAAACGATAATGACATGCACCCTTCGCCACAGTTCTCAAGTACTCGTGACTGGGCCTGCACCCGACATCGTCCGTGTTGCGTAGCGGATTCCGGGCCGATCAAACATTGATCGACTGCCACCGGAACAATCAAGAGATCCCCACCAACCGATGGTGAGGGCTTGTTTCGTGTCTTTCGTGATGGATCACGACGCATTCAACCCGACACATCCCAAGCATGGCTTCGAATGTATCGCATCCATTCTTCGGAGACTTTCCTCAACTCAATCGTTGAGCCGGACTCCGATTCGGGACGTACGCTCTCTTCAAGTGGTCGATACGCTGAGTTATGGAATGCTTGGCGGCAGGTGATGATTTGGCTTCACGCCGGAAGCCCATTTGGGAATGAAAATAATGGCGTAATTATCGATATCAGTCCGTCGCCTTATCTATCAGCACTCCTTCAAGCGCGCATCCGCACTGGAAGAACAAATACTCCACGCCCCATAGTCTAGTCCAATCAACGCCCCGGCGTCAAGATTTTTGCGACCAAATCGCCCCTCGACCCGGAGTTCGCACCCTTTTTTTCGACCGACTATTCCACAGGCTGAAGCTCGATCCGCTCCGGATTTGCGATTCCAACACCCAGCGATTCGGCAATCGCCAACTGGCGTGGCAATGTCGGCCCCGGCAATATCGGCCCCATTCCGAATTTCGATCGGACCCGATTGATCTGCCGAAACCCAATCGAATCGCACGCCGCCGCATCCGTGCCGGCTATCAGCAGCCCCGCATTAGAAATCTCATTCTCCGAACCATCGGCTCCGCCCGCATAGTTCATCCGTAAACCATTGACAATATTCAACTTAACACGCGATCGCAGATCCACTGACGCGTTGATCTCCGCAATCGCCGGCGCACATCCGTCATCATGGAACCGCGCGGGATGTCGAATCAGACCGTGCGACAGGTTCTTCAGGCATCCCGTCATGACAGCCCGATGATGCGTCTTCAGGAAGGGTACGTTGATGATCGCCGTTGCCCAGTCCACATCCGCCCGAAAGCAGTCCGAACCCGAGGCGCCGAATTCGACCTCTTTGCCCTGCCATCGATGATCGGGCATACGCGTCCCAGTCTTCGATCGCACATTCGGCTCGACTTCCAGCAGGACAATCCGGGAAGGGTCGAATCCCGCCCGCTTCAATGAAGCGACGAGCGTCTCCGCCATGGCCGGTGTCGTGCCTATCATGCCGGCCATCGACTGATTGAATTTGATGAGGATTCGATCGTCCTCTTTCAGAAGCTTGTGCCACGCCTCGCCGATCTCCCGCTCAGCCATCAGGTCCGCAACGACACGCTCCAGATAAGTTCGTAGCAGCCCCTTCTGCACGATTCTCGCCGGCACAAGATGCGAATCACTCGCCATGACGACCGTCGTCGTCGACAGCACCGCCTCCGTTCGCCGATCAGTCGATGCCGTACGAGAATCTGCATGTCCGAATCGTGGGATCGCTCCACCAACAGCCAAAGCCGATACGGATCCGGCGGCCCCCGCCAGAAACTGCCGCCGGCTCAATCCGCCGATATCGGCGCGTTTCGTTCTGGATTTGGCTTCTCGATCGCTCATGGTTGGCGCAATGCGGCTTTGACACGACTATTCCAATGGCTACTGTATCGGCGGACCTACGTGGCAACTCAACGGGGATGAATCGATCCATGACATCGACACGCGACATTCGAGCGACAAGAGACGCCTTCTCGGCCGCTGGCCAGGATCATCTGTTTACATTCTGGGACCAACTCTCCGCCGATCAGCGCGACGCGCTCATTGCGGACCTTGCTGCCATCCGGCTGGGCGCCCTGCCCGAGCTGCTGAAAATCGTCGCGGGTGAAACAACCCACGATGTCGCGTCCAGGTCCATCGAGCCCGCCAACGTGGTCGACCGCAGCAGGATCACCAGCGCGCATCGTTCCCTCGGCGAGACCCTCATCCGCGATGGCAAAGTCGCCGCATTCACCGTCGCCGGCGGCCAGGGCACGCGCCTCGGCTACGACGGACCGAAAGGCGCTTTCCGAATCTCGCCCGTTCGCAACAAGCCGCTGTTCCAGCTCTTTGCCGAATCCATCCGCGCGACGGAACAACGCTACGAATGCGAGCTCACGTGGTACATCATGACCAGCCCGATCAATCACGCGGCGACGGTCTCCTACTTCGAAGACCTCGGCCACTTTGGTCTCGATCCCGAACGCGTCGTTTTCTTCCAGCAGGGCGTCATGCCCTCGTTCGATAACGACGGCCGAATCCTGCTCGCCGAAAAACATCGCGTCGCCCTCTCGCCCGATGGTCACGGCGGCTCACTCCTCGCCCTCGCCGAAACAGGCATGCTCGACGACATGGCCGATCGCGGTATCGAACACATCAGCTACTTTCAGGTCGACAACCCACTCGTGCACTGCATCGATCCCGCATTCATCGGACTGCACGCGGCGAGCAACAGCGATATGTCCAGCAAGTCCGTCAGCAAGGCCGACGACTTCGAACGCGTGGGCAACTTTGCCGTTGTCGACGGCAAGACCTGCGTCATCGAATACTCCGATCTGCCCGAGGATCTTGCCAAGGCGAAGAACGCCGACGGCTCCCGCAAATTCGACGCCGGCAGCATCGCGATCCACGTCATCTCCTGCGCGTTCATCGAACGACTCACAGTCGATCGCTCCCGCTTCGGCCTGCCCTGGCATCGCGCCAACAAGAAAGTCGCACACGTCGATCTGGCAAGCGGCGAAGTCGTCGAACCCGCGGAGCCCAACGCCGTCAAGCTCGAAGCCTTCATCTTCGACGCCCTGCCGCTCGCACAGAACCCCGTCGTGCTGGAAATCGATCGCACGGAAGAGTTCAGCCCCGTCAAGAATGCGACGGGCGTCGACTCCGTCGAAACCTCGCGCCGAGACATGTCGCATCGCGCGGCCCGCTGGCTGGACGCGGCCGGCGCGAAGATCCCGCGCAACAACGACGGCACGCCCAAGAACACATGCGAAGTCAGCCCACTCGCCGCCCTCGAACCCGACGACCTGAAACCGCGCGCACCGTTATCCGTCGAACCCGACAAAGACAACTGCATCTACCTCGAAAAGTAGGTCGGGGCATCGACCCGACACCGCACGGAGAACAAGCCGACAACCATTCGAGCGCCCCTCGCCCGTTGGCCGGGTGGCCCATGGCTTCAGCCCTGGGGGCGCGACGATCGCACGCGGAAGACGCCTCGAATGAATGAGCGATCCGAAAACCCTGTCCAAGGCTTCTACCGCTTCCACGCCCCCATCTACGACCTTACGCGATGGGCCTTCCTCCATCGCCGCAAGGCCGCCGTCCGCACGATGCAACTCCAGCCGCACCACAACGTCCTCGAAATCGGCTGCGGTACGGGCCTCAACTTCGCGCTGATGGCGAAACATCTCGATCCCACGCGCGGCGGCGAACTCGTCGGTCTCGATTTCTCCGAAGCCATGCTCCAACGCGCTCGACATCGCGTGAGTAAGCGCGACTGGCCGCACGTCACATGCATCCAGGCCGACGCGTCGACCATGCAGCTCGATCGCAGGTTCGATCGCATCTTCTTCTCCTACAGCATCACGATGATCCCCGACTGGCGCGCCACCCTCGATCGAACCCGCGAACATCTCGCCCCCGCCGGCCGCGTCATCCTCCTCGACTTCGGCCGCTTCGAACGCTGGCCCCTACTTGGAACATGCTGCCGCGCATGGCTAAGGATAAATCACGTCGACGTCACTCAACCGTTCGTCGACGCGTTACGCGAACGATTCCCAAATGTCAGCGTGAACAGATGGCTCGGCGGCTACGCATTCATCGCAATCGCGAGCGAATAGCAAACTGGAAATGACTCATCGTTTGAAACCGGCTAATTGTGTGAAACGGGCTATTTGTGTGGCCCCGGCTACTTGTCTGGAATTGGCTACTTGTGTGGAACCGGCTAATAGCCGGTTCGCCACCGGCACAACGTGCCACTGGGTGCTTGCCACCCAGTGCCCAAGCCGCGGAGAAAACCCCACGATCCGCCAGAAACGCGCCGCCGCGTCTGTGCCCTCAATCTGCGCGCTCAAGAACCGAGATAAGCGACACGCGGCGATAGAGAAAACGAAAAACCCCATCACCCCAGATTGGAACAGAACAGCGCAACCACGATCATTGGGATTCGCAGTCTCTCTTTATCACCCGACGCCGCCCGCAAGACGCCCGACGTGACTTGAACATTACAACGCCCCATGTTTGTCAATCGCTCTGCGCCACTCGTCGCATGGCCCTGATATCCGCCGCGACGGCGTCCATCTCATACTTCGAACGCAGACCGGCCAACCGTCCCAACGCGGCCTCCGCACGATCCAGCTCCGCCATTGAACCAACGGGCAGGTGCCCAAGACGCCGGTACCAAAGGTTCCAGAAAATATCCATCGCGGCCTGCGCAAAGCACTCGACGGGATGGCGACAGTGCTCCAGCAGGATCGCAGCGGCCGTCCAGTTGCGAAATTGACCGATCAGCCGCAGGGATCCGAGCGCTGCAACGGGGCCGTTCGCCAACGAGAGCACCCGTTCCAACGCCGGCAGGTCATTGGCTTGCAGCTTACCGTCCAGAAGTCTCGCCGCAGTTCGGATGACGCCATCGGACGGATCTTCCAGGGCCGCCAGCGCGGGCTCCCGGAATGCATCCGGGTCGAGTCGAAACAGCGCACGCAACGACTCGGATCGAATGCCTGGATCCGCGTGATCGAGAAACCCGCGAAGCGCCGCAATGTCTTCCGATTCACCGCACTCCCCGAATCCCGCTATCGCCGCCGCCTGCTGATTAGGCCTAGGCGAATGAAGTGCTGCAATGTAAATGCCGCGGAAGTCGATGTCCGCTTCCCGGAGTCGCAGTTCGTAGCGCGCGAGCTGACGCATGGACGCGTGCTTGTCAAACAGCGCCCGGTACAAGTGCGCCCTCGCCCCCTCGGGAAACGACGCGACGATCGTCTGCAGGGCAATCCGTCGATGCGGCAAGTTCGGATCCGCAATCGCCTGCGACATCGCGTCGTACAGAGACTCCCCACGAAGTCGGTTCGACGCGTCTCTCAGCCCACGCATTCGCACGATCGGATCGAAGGATAATTGCGACGCCTGCCAGAGCATTTGCGGCCCTACCTGCGCGGATTCAGCCAGGAGCCGGTAACAAATGCGGCAAGCGAAAGGGTCCTTGTGCTGCAACGCGTCGACCAACTGCGGTATGCATTCAGGCCGCTTAAGGAACAGCAGAATATCCTTGACCAGCGGATGATGATCCGCGCGACCGCAAACTGTCAGGCGATCGACAAGGTAGAGATTGCTGATGAAATGGGCGGCGTTCTCATGCTTGATCAATCCCCGGACGGCTCGCGTCGCCGAATTCCGAACCTGGGCGACCCAATCGTTGCATCGCACGACCAACATCGGCAATGCAGCCGAAACGTCATCACTCCCGGCCAGCAACCGGACAGCCCGATGGCGAACGTGGCCGTCCGCATACATGGCAGCAATAACCAATCGCGTTGGAGTCGCTTCGTCTCGAAGCAGACGTTCCACGCGTTCGTTCATGATGGGCCGCTGCACGTGTTCCCCGCGCATCCATCGAACTGCGCGAACCTGCTGATCGAGTACGACGTATCGCCGCGGTGAAACTTCTTGCAATAGCGCTGCGATCGCCTCATTCGCCGTGCGGCGCAACGACGCAACATCGTGATAGAGATACGGCACAATCGCGGAAATGCCCGCAGGTTGACGTAACTTCGACAACATCCGAATCGTCTCGATCTCGGAGTCAAGCGCCGGGCCAAAGATCTTGCGCAACTCCGCCGTGGTTCGGCGAAAGCGAAGTACGTCGCCCAGCTGTCGGATAAGTTGTGCGAAAGTCATCATGGCCCGATGCTCAATCGTCAATCAGCAATCTCAACGGCAGTCTAACTTGAACTGTATCGCCTTGGTACCCGGCATTGCGATTCGATCGACACGAAGCGACTCGATGCTTCGCGCCACGGAGTGCATTGTGCCATTGGGGCCTTGCCACCCAGTGCCCAAGCCGCGGAGAAAACCCCACGATCCGCCAGAAACGCGCCGCCGCGTCAGTCCGCTCAAAACACAAACTCATCAGCAAGAACATGCGACGCCCCTCCCACCACAAAGTGCCCGCCACAGGCTGTCCGGGAATTCAACGCCCAAGCCAGCTGAACCGGATTTCAACAACACGCGTATTCTCGTGATGCCTCCGCCCCAACGGGGCGCTGCAGGTCAGCAAGGACGTGGAGCGAAGATCGCGAACGCGGTCGAAGCGCGACCCCGGGTACGCGGATTGTCTTACTGAACAAGCACTGAAAGTGCGTTACAGGTTAACGCCGTCAGCCCCAAACCGAGCGTTCGTCATGGGAAATCGCATGGCGTTCGATGATGCAGATTGTTTTCTCAACACGCCCCGCCAGCCCAACGAAATTCCCGGACATCCTCTTCGAGCCGCCCATTGCGCGAAGCGCCGACCAAGCAACGTATTTCGGCATGACTGCACCGCCGAGAAAACACCGCCGAATTCCGCTCCGAAAATTTGCGAGAGTTTGCGCGAATTTGCGCCCGTTTGCGCCCCCTCTTGGTTTGCATGTCGGAAATACGAACCGCCCGACGGCCCACGCGAAAAAAATCCTGAAACAATTTTGGAACGACGAAATCGTTACGACCCGCGCGACGAATCAACCCGTGCCACACACCACGACGAGGAATCCCGCCTCACTCCCCGATGATCTTCACCAACACGCGCTTTCGCCGGCGACCGTCGAACTCCCCGTAGAAAATCTGCTCCCACGGTCCGAAGTCCAGCTTCCCTTCCGTGATCGCCACAACCACTTCCCGCCCCATGATCGTCCGCTTCAGGTGCGCGTCGGCGTTGTCTTCGCCCGTGTCATTGTGTCGGTACTGATTCACGGGCGCATGCGGAGCCAGCCCCTCCAGCCAGGTTTCGAAGTCGGCATGGAGACCGCGTTCGTCGTCATTAATGAAGACGCTGGCGCTGATGTGCATCGCGTTGACCAGGCACAAACCTTCGATGACGCCGCATTCGCCGAGCGCCGCCTGCACATCGGGCGTGATATTGAGATAGGCCCGCCGCGACGGCGTGTTGAACCACAATTCCTTACGAAAAGACTTCATCGCCCGAAATCTCCTGAATCCAGAGAGCTGTTTCAAGCGAACTATGACATGACGCTACGCGGCGGCCAAGGGGTGGAGCTGCCGCAGCACCCTACGATTTGGCCGGTGACTCCCCGCCTCAACACCAATTCGCCGCCAAAATCAATCGGGCTCGACCGCGGGGAGCGATCGAGCCCGATCAGGGTGGAGTGGGGTATTGGCTCACGAATGATTGCTTACTAATATTTAGAACGCGGCATGCCCCGATCTCTAACACGTGCCTTGCAGTTTTTTTAGCACTTTTTACATCCCATCACAACGATCCGCCGCAAACCACTTCCACGGCTGAATTTACGATCGCTCAACGCGTCTTTTGCGAAGATGCATCGCCGTCCAGTTGCCCGACAATGTCCACGGTCACGGGCCGAAACGTCTCGAACTGCGACCGCAGCTCCTGCAGACGTTCCGTCTCGACGCGAACCGCCTGAAGCGCCGCGGGCATGGCGAGTCCGACCGTGACTTCGAGGCGATCGGCCATGTCGAGCTGTCGGGCAAGGATATTGAGGCGATTGCGAACCACGGCTGAGCGCGCCTCCGATTCGATCGTTGCGATGCTGATTTCCGCGAGTTCCATGTTGAGCGAGTCGATCTCGCCGCCGCCGGTTT
>JAJDEC010000192.1 GCA_029259995.1 Phycisphaerae bacterium | reverse complement strand
GATCGTTTGGGGAAACCCGGATGGTATACACGCCGCTTCCGGGAGCGACTTCAACGTCAACAGTTTCAGGCATGCCGGCCGGGGTCTGGTCCGCAAGACCCACCTGTGTCTCACCGTAGTTAACAGTCAGCCTCAAGTCTCGAGCCGCCTGGGCGTTGACTGTATTGAGCACTACAGGAATACCGGGCGGGAACGGCGGCGGTTGTGGTCCTTCCTGGTAGATTGTACCGATCGGCACCAGTGTCACTTGGAAACCAATGCCGGCTGTGGCGTTGAACTTGTAATAGTCAACGGCGTTTCGGCGCTCAAGCGAAAGTTCGTAATTCGTCTGTATCTGGTCAGATGCCCCCAGGGCGACTGATCCAATCGGAGTCGCCGTGTCGAAGGTGTTGTTCGGTTCGACAAAATCGCCGTACATACCGGCAACGGCGCGGATATCATCTTCCTGTGGACCGTCGACACCAGTGGGACTGCTTGTCTCCATCAGCTTGGTCCCATTCCGCGGCATGACATGCATGATGCCAAGGCCATGGCCGTGTTCGTGGCCCAGCGTATTCTTCAGACGCCGGAAATCGTTCGACGCATTGAGCCATCGCGCCATGTTTCCGCTGTCCAGAACCATGTCCGCACCGCTCCCGGGATAACCGTTGTACGCGGTAACGTCACGATCGATCGCGCCATCGTTGTCCGTATCAACGCCAGCGCCGTCGACATTCCGCATGGCAATTCGGATATCTCCTCGGCCAATGCGCGTTGAACCGGCCAGTAGGCCAGTGTTAGCCGGGACGAACGGCACGCCGTCGTCGGGAACCTCTATGTAGCGAATATTGGTCACCAGTTCCCAAGCATCGAACATTTCGCGCACCTTGGCCCTGAAGCCATCCATTCCACCGGGAAACTGCGCATCCATTAATCCTGACAAGACGCAGGGCTCGGCACCGGGATTGGTACACCAAAACGACGCGGGAATGCTGGTGCCGTCGGGAACGAAAGAGTATGTCAGGAAGAATCCCTCACCTTGAGAGATGCTGGGATGGGTCGCCGTCGAGGTCCATTTGCTGTTTTGAAGCTGAAACCTGGCGGCCGCCGACCCGAAATCTTCAGATCTGATCTGGGCTTTCGCCTCGTCGTTCAGCGCTTCCGCGAACATCACGCTGTAATCCGCGAGATCGAGGCAATCGCCATGCTCGTGATCGTGGTTGCCTGCCGCGTTCGCGGCTGCCACCCCAAAACACAATGACCACGCCGTGACGGCAAACAGACGCCCAGTCGTGAAGGCCGCGCGGTTGGGTCGGGATGGACTTTCGCTCGGCTGCGGCCGTGAAGTCAACCCGACAGATCGTCTGCCTTGATTCTGAATTCTGTTGTGATTTCCGGAATGCATTGTTGATTCTCCTCAATCGACGTCGGCCCGATTCGCGGGTCTCAACGAACCAGGCATATCCACCGTCGCACTCGCCGTACGACAGTCCATCCGCATGTAGCGCGCATGGTTGTTTCGATGGACACAAGTGTGGAGTAAAACCGGAGTGGGACTCGTCAGCAGAATTCGTCGCTGGGGTTGGGATCGAAAATGCGGCGATCAACTCCTTCGCTCGCACGTGCCTCCACCCATTGATGGACTTGTTGAGCGTGGCAACTGTGTCGTGCGATCGAGGATTTAGGGGGTTTGCGAGGCCATGAACCCGAGGCTGTCTGGCGCGCGTGTCTCGGATTGCTTCGGAGGAATGATCCCAGATCTGGATACGACCCACGTGATTGAGTCACGCTGGGAGCGTCGCGGGATTCAGTTGTACTGGCCAAGAAAAAGGAGTTGGTCGAGCCAGGCAGAAGTGAGTGGAATGAGCCCGCCCACATCGGCCGCCGGCGCTTTCGCGTGCCGGCGGCCGATGGCAAGTTGATCAGTTGCAGATCGGGCTGTTGGGCTGGATGGCGAAGAGATTGCCGCTGAAGTCCAGGTCTGTCTCCGACGCAATTTGAAACGGGTATGAGTCGGGTCCACTGTAACCGTTGGTGGCCTGCTGCGTCTCGAGCGCCAACATCAGTTGCGAACCGTCCGCGACGATCCGCCATGTCCCGGTGGCTATATATTCATCCTCGTTGGCATAGCCGTAGCCCGACGTCTGACTGACATCACGAACCTGGAATTGACCAGAGGAGCACAGGTCGATTTCCTCGCGGAAGCTCGTGTACATCTCACCGTTGCTGTCGCTCGTCAGAAAGACCAGTCGCTTCCCGCCCAGCCTCTGCTGGAGCTGCACTGCGGCGGCCTGTTCTTGACCGGGGTCATTGGTGTCATCGGGCCGCGGCGGGTCGCCCGGATCTCCCGGATCGCCCGGATCGCCCCCGCCATTCTGCGGCGGCGGATCCCCTCCCCCGTCGTTCGATCCCGATCCGCCGGGTGTCTGATCGGCTGGGCCGATGGTGATAGAGACTGGGATGATTTCCTCGCATCCAGTCATGACGCCGTGGAGAGCCATCAAGAGCACGCAAGCGAAGATTCGTGTCACAGTTTTCATCGTTTTTCTCCCGGAGTCGTGGTTACTCTGCCTTGTCATGCTGCCGCACCCAACGTGCGACTGCTTACGCCGCAAATAGCAGCCTGGACTGAAATGATGGACACGGCTTCCGGGATTTTTTTGTGACTTGTCGCCCAAGAAACGTCTGCGGTGAATCTCGTGAATTCGAAAAAGGTGGGTAACAATAGTCACCAACCCGAGCAATCCAGCGTTTCTTAAAGAAACTGACTCGTAGGGCGGATGAGACCCCACGCCGCGCTCACTTCTTGAGCGCGGCGACTCCATCAACAGATTGGCCAAACGGACGTCCTGGGGGCCATATCACAAGACCCGCCACGCGGCCGCGGCTGTTGTCACCGTCGCCAGTGGCGGGTCTTTTCGTTGCGTTGGGTCATTGACGTCGCAACCTCGGCTCCTGTTGTTAGTGAAATCACCACCAGGAGACGGAGCCGCCGTAGTCGCTAAAGAAAGTCCCGGAACTCGATCCGGTGCTCCAGCTCTCATCGTAGGTATCCCAATCGCCGAATGAATCGTAGATAGCAAAGTCATCGCACCCGGTCGCGGCAGTGAAGATTCCCATCATCAGCAGGCACATGAAGAGTCGTTTCATCGTTTTCATCGTTCTTCTCCCGGTCTTGGAGTTCGCCTGTTTTGCATTCCGTCGCACCCAGTGTGCGATTCCTTACACCGCAACTAGCGACGCAGGCACGAGAGATGGACACGGGGACCGGAATTTCTCTTTGTTTCTTTTCAGCCTGTTCATCGGGGCCTCGCAAACACCAGGCTGGAGCAAATAGTCGAGGCATCCTCGGAATTGTCTTTCGGCATGCCAGGGGTGTGATTCTCCGTACAGTGTCCAACACACCATTCGCATCCGAATGATGGCGGCCCACCGAACGACATGCCACATTCGATCAAGAAAAGACGAGGACGGTACCGGGTTCGGGTCGAATTCCGGCACCATCCTCGTTCTTTGAAGCGACTTTCCAGTATCACGCCTCGCGATCGCCCACCCTGTCATTCCCGCAGAACATGTCCTACTTCTAATGACATCGGCTGGCCGCCTGCTGAACACGTCCGCGCGAATTCCGATGCCGGCGCCGCATGACTCCCCCGAGGAAGAACATACTGGCGACCAGACCGGCTCCCGGAATCGGCGTGCAAACGCCACAGTTTTCCACGCAGATCGTCGACACACCGCCTGTGCCCGAACCACCAGTACCCGATCCGCCAGTGCCCGAACCACCGGTACCCGATCCACCAGTACCCGATCCACCAGTACCCGATCCGCCAGTGTTCGATCCGCTATTGAGCGACTCGATGTCGATGCTTAGCGTGTACGCAGAGCCCTGCCCTTCGAATGGCTGAATGCCGATCAAATAGGTTCCTGCCGCCACGTTCAACTGAACGCTTTCGTTCGAGGAATCGGAGGCGGATTCGGCCATCAGCTGTTCGTCCGAAGAGAACAGCAAGAGATCGAGGTCCCCTTGCAGTCCCGCGATCGAGACCGTCATCCGGCTGTCAGTTGAAACGTCCACGCTGAACACGTCCACATTGCATCCCCGGAGTTGATGCTCGCCAGGCTGTATCGCGCGGGGCTGGTTCAGGCCGTCGTTCGGCTCGAATGCGTCATCCATCTGGCCGTTGCAGCTCCCATCATTGCCGCCATTCCCTGAACTTCCATTCGTCGACTCGATGTCGATACTCAGCATGTACGAAGAGCCCTGACCCTCGTATGGCTCGATACCAATCAGATACGTTCCTGCAGCAACTTCTGCCTGAACGCCTTCGTTCGACGAATCGGTTGTGGATTGGACCACGAGCTGTTCGTCCGCAGAAAACACGAAGAGATCGAGATCCCCTTGCGCCCCTGCGATCGTGACCGTCATCCGGCTGTCCGTGGGGACGTCCACGCTGAACACGTCCACATTGCAGCCCTGGAGCTGATGCTCTCCAGGCTGTATCGCGCGGGGCTGGTTCAGGCCGTCGTTCGGCTCGTAGGCGTCGTCCGACTGGCCGTTGCAGCCTTCATTATTGCCGCCGTCATTCTGCGTGACCGTCAGACATCCCGCATTGAGGATGCGGCCGCGAATCTGGTTCACGACGCGATCATGAAAGAACGTATCGATTCCATACCCGCCAAGATGGCAGTAGCTCATGATCGTGCCGACCTGCGGCACGACGTCACTCACACATTCGTTAAAGCAACGATCGATCGGCGGCGAGTAGCAGTGCGTGTGTGGAGACCCGAAGTTGTGCCCCAGTTCATGCGTGACAACGACCAGATCCCAACTGTAGCCTTGGGCCGGAAATGTCGTGTCGATCTCCATATTCGCAACCGCATAGCCTATTTGCGGGTCGCAGACAGCATCAAGGTACGCGATGCCGCCGGCACCCGAGAGATCAGCCATAAGGATAGCCAAGTCTCGATCATGTCCGCCTCGTTCATTGATGCAATACTGCTGATAGCTCTGAAGCTGACCTTGCGAATCTGCTGCCGAGAAAGGATCCTGCTGATCCCAATAGAAAAGCTGGCTGACCGTCAGACGCATCGACAGGTCGCGTTCGTAGATGGCCGAACTTGCCGCCACAATATTGAGCGCGTAAGTCGTCGCCGCATTAACGTCACCGCCGAACGCGTTGGCAATCAAGCTGTTGTTTATGTCGACCATGATCTCAGCCTCAATCAACTCGCCAGAGCGGGCCATGCCGTGGTCTTCTTCGTCAGACATGGCCGCGAGCGCCTGTTCGTGCTGCAAAAGGTCCCCACTCGAACACAGTGTCCCGAGCGGATTACCCGTGACGGCCGAGCCGGAAACCATCATGTGCATACTCTCACGAGCCTCTGAACGGATTGAGTTGATGTACGTCGTCTCGCCACCGGATCGCATGTGCGCGAATACTTCTCGACCGCCCGCAATGGAGAGCAGGATGCTCGAGGAAGGGTCGGCGATGCCACGCCCCTTGAAAAACCGAACATCGGGGCGCTGTGCCGGAACCGGCTGACCATTCACCATGCGGAATACTTCGGCGTCGTTGCTGAACAGCTCAACGGGTGTCAACACGAAATCCACCGTCAAGTCGTCGTCGAAGGGCACGTTTCTAAGTTCGATCGGGCCACGAGACGCGAGTAGATCATCGACAGCTCCGACGGAGACACTGACGAGACGGAGGCCCGTCGCGTCGGCTGCTCGCGGATGGGCGCCACGTGTATTGAGAGTCTCCGCCGAGAGAAGCTCTCCTGAAGTAAGCAGGTCCCCGATGACGATCGTTTCGTCCGTCGCTGTTTGAGTCGCGAAGACTACGCTGTCGCGCGGGAGATCTGCATCGGCACCAAATGAACGTGGCTCGGTCGACCCGCCAAACGCAACCAAAGGCCCGGTGTTGAGACCGACAAGGCACGCAAGGAGCGCAAATGTCGTGCGCACTCTTGCGTGCCTATCATGGCCAGATGTTCCGAATTTGGATTGGATTACGTGGGTCACAGTCGAATTCCTGTGTTTGGATGTTCCGCAGGTCATGTCGTTTGAGGGATTGGACGTCACATTGTTTTTTCGCATCGTTCTGCCCCGTGTATTTAGTCTTGGCCTCGGCTCCGCACCCGACGTGCGTTGCGTTCAGGGGCATCTAGCTCGTGCCAATACCGCAATGGACACTTAGATTGTTGTTTCCTCAGGAATTCACTAAGACCCGCCCTGTCTCCAAGAACTCGGACGTCTTTTGGGGAATTTCCGGTTGCTTGTATCTGAGACGCTGAACGCCGAGTCACTCGGCGATGTGTGGTTACCGATTCGCCGTAACCGCAGATCGTGGCGATACGTCTCGTTTGAAGAGATTCCGGGAGGCATTGGTCGTGGCGTACGGGTAGCCGAAAGTCCGGACTCACAAGTAGTCTCGTAACTCCATTTGCCTGTGAGTTGTTAGAATAGGCAATTGCCGGTCAAATGTGCCCTGACATCCACTAACCCGGATATTTCATCAGGATTGCGAAAAAAGCGCATAGAGAAGGCCTCTTTGCCTTGTAGACTGGGTGTTTGTCGAGAACATTCAGCACAAAGCAAGGAGGCCTTATGACGACGGAGTGTAAAGCGGAATCGCTCGTCTTTTCCAGTCTTTCCCGGAAGAAAATCCTCGCCGATTTCAACGGCGGTCATCTCACGTCCGACGCCGGCGCATTGCTGCTTCGCGAATCAAATCGACGGACGGGGCTGATCGATGCCTTGGCGGATTGCATCAGCGATCCGCGCGATCCGGCAAGAATCCACCACGATGTGAAGACCCTGCTCGCCCAGCGCGTCTTCGGTATCGCCATGGGTTATGAAGACGGCAACGATCACCAGACGCTTCGCAGCGATCCGATCATGCAACTCCTCGCCGAGGCGCCGCCCGATCCAGACGATCCGCTCGCCTCGCCGCCGACGTTGTGCCGTTTCGAGAACTGGGTCAACCGCGAGTCGCTGGGGCGAATGAGCGCGGTTCTGGTCGATCAGTTCATCGCGTCGCACAAAACACCGCCGAAGGAGATCATCCTCGACTTCGACGCGACGGACGATCGCATTCACGGCAATCAGGAAGGTTCATTCTTCCACGCCTTCTATTACCACTATTGCTACCTGCCGCTCTACGTCTTCTGCGGCGATCAGTTGTTGTGCGCCTATCTGCGGCCCAGCAAGATCGATGGTGCCAAACATGCCCGCGGTATTCTCAAGTTACTGGTTCAACGCATCAGGGCGGCGTGGCCCAACGTTCGCATCATCTTCCGCGGTGACTCGGGCTTTTGTCGCTGGA
>JAJDEC010000191.1 GCA_029259995.1 Phycisphaerae bacterium | reverse complement strand
GGATACAGGACGCCGCCGGACGGACCCACGCTGGTAAATGTCCAGCTTGCATAGCCGAGATAGACAGGCATGAAGAACATGAGTGGCACAAGCTGCCACTGGAAGAAAGCGCGTATCAAGCCAGTACGTCGAATCAGCGGTCGGAAAATCAGCCAGACAAGCATGGAGAGCCAGGCGAACTCGAAGATGAAGTTAGCGTGGTAGTGATTTGCCTTGAAGACGCGCCGCTGCATCAGATGCTGTTCGACGGCTCTGTATGTGACGAGGTTGTCGTTCGACTTGATTCGCTGATCCTGAATACGATCGAAGAGAGTATTGATTTCCGGCCGTCCGTCATCTGCCGACCACTCCGCGTAGACAGATGCTTCGGGATCATCCTCCACATGAGTTTCTGCCCGATTTGCGAGTCGGGTTTTGACTTCCGGCCAAAGCGCCATCGCATCGGCTCGTGAGAGTTCATATAACACGGAGCCGTGCAGATGTTGTCGGGAGTAATAGAACGAATCGCCGTCTATCAGGAAATCGCCCGACCACGGGGTCTTTGATGTGTTATCCGGCCAATCGACTCTGGCGACGAGCTTCCAGAAATCTCTCGCGCAACCTGGGCGTGTTGGACGCATCGGGCCTGCGTCGACGTATAGCCCATACACGATGGCGACTTCGCAAAGAATGGCGAGCCCAATTGCGCAGCGTGGCATTCGACTTGGTCCAGCGTGTGCAGATTTCATGCGCACCGCCTCCTTTCCGGCTCAGTGGCCGAATGCTCCTCGAATTGATCATATGGCGTGGCAAAGTGTCCGGCGGATACTCCGACGAAGCAGAATTCAATGTCGTGCGCATTTCGATGGCTTGATGAAACGCACATGTAACTGATCCGGTTCTGATCGCAGATAGGGTTCAGCGCGTTCTCCGTCAGCCATTCGCAGCGTGATGCCGTTGATCGTTACATCGCGAACCAGGCGGAGCATCATAAGAAAATGGACTACAAGACGGAGTTGCTTCGTTTGCTGACGGCGCATGCGATTGCGTTTGAAGAGAAGTACGTCGTTGATTGATATTGTGTTTTGAGCGCCTCCGTCGCTCCTTCGGAGCGAAGCCGCAGTCTTGTCGAGCTTCCACGGGTTGCGCTGCGCCCCTGTCGGGGCTGCGCTCCACCCGTGGCTACGATCCGTCGCCCCTTCGAGGCGAAGCGATCGGTTGGTTGCAGAAGTCTCGGCGTCCAAGTCTCGCGGCGCGCATTTCACAACGTCATCTCGACTTGCCTCGAATTACTTCCGACGCAGGAATCCACCCGGATTAAATGTCATGTAATACTTTTCACGGCTTTCATCCTGCTCGAACTGGTTTGACGTCGCGAGAAACGCCTCGACGGCTTCCATCGGTCCAGGTCCGAAGTCTGGATATGTGGGATGACCGTTGACGTTCGTGTCCTCGACGATGAGATAACATCCCGGCGTGACCATCGGCGCGTACACGTCGAGTTCCTTCGCCACATGATCTCTCGTGTGATCGCTGTCGAGAATGACCATGATGCGTTGGGCGCCGTATTCCGCGATCGCCTGGTCCACGATGGCTTTCGTGTCGGTAGTGACGGAGCTTCCCGTGTGGTATCGAACGCGCACGTGCGTCGGTCTCTCACGTTTCTCAATATCGATGGAGAGAACGCGCCGGGGGCATTGATCCTCGGGGGCGACGCGGGCGAGGGCGTCAAACATCGACGCCAGATACATCGCCGAACCGCCTTCGAATGTCCCCGTCTCGATAATCAAGTCCGGCTTTGTCTCGAAGATGATCTCCTGATAGACCCAGAGATCGAGAGGGCACTTGAGAATCTGGCAACCCATCCAGAATGTGTTTGACCATGTCTGATAGGGATTCTCGTAGTATCGATTGTGGAAGGCGACTGTGATGGCGTCGTTGTGTGTGCCTGCGTTGCTGGTCATTGGATGTGATTCTCCTTCGACAGAATTCCGGTCCCAAGGTCATTGCGAACAATAATGGGGATGCCTTTCCGCCGGAAGTCGCCGGAGTCTGATCGTCCGCAGGCTCGCAGGGCGATGACCGCGCCCGCCGTGACATTGCGTATCGGACGAACTCACTGCTGTTGCCGGGGCCCGATTCGAATTATACTTTCCGGCTTCGCGCGAGCGAGCCGGTACATCATGGCGTCGCGCAAAAGAACAGCATGCGATATCAGAACGTCAACATCGAAACCATCGCCTACGAGCTGCCGCCGAACGTTGTGTCGTCGGCGTCGCTGGAGCAGCGGCTGGCGCCCGTCTACAGCGCGATGAAGCTTCAGGTCGGTCAGCTCGCCGCTCTCACGGGCATTCGCGAGCGGCGCTACTGGAACCCCGGTACGACGATGGCTCACGGCGCCGCGCTTGCTGCGAAGAAGGCGATCGAAAAATCGAGTCTTACGACCGACGACATCGGTATGCTTCTCTACGCTGGCGTCTGCCGCGACTTTCTCGAACCGGCCAATGCGTGCGAAGTGGCCCACGAACTGAAACTCAACTCGAAGACGCAGGTCTTTGACGTCTCCAATGCATGCCTGGGCGTGATCAACGGCATCGTTCAGATCGCCAATGCGATCGAGATCGGCCAGGTCCGCGCCGGCATGGTCGTCTCCTGCGAGTCGGCGCGTCAGATCGTGGACATCACGATCGATAAGTTGCAGGGCGTCCGCGACATGGACACGCTGCGGCTATCGCTGGCGACGCTGACCGGCGGCAGTGGCGCGATTGCCGTCGTCGTGACGCATCGCGATCTCGCACCGAATGGTCATCGACTTGTCGGCGGTGCGATTCGGGCGCGACCGGAGCATCATGAGTTGTGCAAGTGGATGTACGCCGAGAGCGGTCCCAACGCGCAGCCGATGCGGATGACGACGGATGCGACGGCCGTACTGGAACATGGCGTCGCTCTTGGGCGCGAGACGTGGGAGGCGTTTCTGGAGAATGTCGGCTGGACGGTTGAGCAGGTGGATCGAACGATCTGCCATCAAGTCGGCGCGCCGCATCGGGAGACGGTCCTCAAGCTGATGGGCGTTCCGATCGAGAAGGATTTTCAGACGTTCGAGTTCCTGGGGAATATCGGGACCGTCAGCCTGCCGATCACGGCGGCGATTGCGGAAGAGCGCGGATTCCTGGAAAAGGGGCATCGCGTCGCCATGTGCGGTATCGGCAGCGGGCTGAACTGCATGATGCTCGGCGTGGAATGGTAGAATGGGTTTCGCGTCGGCCGTGGCGCCGCCGCAATCGAACGCTGGGAACGAGCGGATCGTAGCTCAAGTCGAACACTGGGTGACAAGCACCCAGTGGCACGGAAGACGTTCAAGCACTGGGTGACAAGCACCCAATGGCACGGAAGACGTTCAAGCACTGGGTGACAAGCACCCAGTGGCACAGGAATGAAATCGCAGAGCATCAAACGAAATGTCCGAACTCAAACATCTCGGCAAACAATCGACGCAGCCCATCGATGAAGTCGACCTGATCGACTGGAAGGGCGGCGCGATCCACGTGCGTCTTGAGTGCGCCGAGTTCAGCTCGATCTGTCCCGTTACGCATCAGCCCGACTACGGTCAACTGACGATCGAATACGCTCCCGATGCGCATCTCGCCGAAACAAAATCACTGAAGCTATTCCTGTGGCGTTTCCGAGATCGGCAGGGCTTCAACGAAACGCTCGTGGACGAGATCACGGAGAGCCTGTTCAAGCAGATTCGCCCGAAGTGGCTGCGCGTTCGCGGCGCGTTCAACCCGCGCGGCGGGATCCAGGTCAATGCAACTTCGGAGCGCGGCGACATCGCGCACAGGGCGCCATGACGACCGCCGTTCGACGAATCCAGTTCTGTGCCGGTCATCGCGTATGGAAGCACGAGCATCGTTGCGCGAATCTGCACGGGCACAACTATGTCGCGTTCGTTCACGCCGAGGCGGAACAATTGGACGCCCTTGGCCGCGTCATCGATTTCAGCGTATTGAAAGATAAGATCGGCGGCTGGATCGACGCCAACTGGGATCACGGTTTCATCTGCCATCGCGAAGACAGCGAGGCCTTGCGGGCGATGGCGTCGGTTCCGAATCAGAAGCTGTTCGAGATGGACGCGAACCCGACGGCGGAAAACCTTGCCGACTACCTGTTGCGAGTCGTCGGCCCAAAGCAACTGAACGGCTCAGGCGTTCGGCTTGTGCGCGTTGTTCTCTGGGAAACGGAAAACTGTTACGCAGAAGTGTCGATTTAGAGCGAGTCGCGATGAGGTGTGGCGGCCCCCCTCCGCGGGGGCCGACGATGCAATCGGCCAGTGAGCTGATGGTCATGTATCGTCGTCACTCCATTCGTCGTCCGCCACAGAGGGCGGACGCTACGCGGACGCAATACGCCGTGAGAAAATGTGGCGAAGGCGCGAAGCGTGTTGGAAGAATCGCATCAGGTATCAAGTGAGTCATGTCGAAGACCTATCGCATCAATGAGATCTTCTTTTCCCTCCAGGGCGAAGGCATTCGCGTCGGCACGGCGAATCTCTTCCTGCGCTTCACGGGTTGCAACGAAACCTGCCGCGTCGAGACGCATGGGTTCGACTGCGACACGGAGTTCGCCAGCGGTCGCGACATGACGCTTGACGACATCACGACGCAACTGCGGGAGACGGCGCCGACATGTGAGTGGATCATCCTGACCGGCGGCGAGCCCGCGCTGCAGGTCGATCGCGAAATGATCGACGCCCTGCACGCGGCCGGCTTCAAACTTGCCATCGAAACCAACGGCAGTATTGAATTGCCGGACAGCATTGACTGGATCACAGTCAGTCCCAAAGTCGCAGAGCACGCGATTCGTCAGAAGTCGGCGGACGAAGTGAAGTACGTTCGCGGCTACGGTCAGGCGATTCCGAAGACCGTTGTCAAGGCGAAACACCAGCTCGTCTCGCCCGCTTTCAACGGCGATCAACTCGATGCCAAAACGCTCGACTGGTGCCTGCAACTCGTCAAAGAGAACCCGAATTGGCGTCTGAGCGTGCAGATGCACAAGGCGTGGCGGGTTCGGTAGTCCGTAGCGTCCGCCCTCTGTGGCGGACGACGAACTGTCGGACGTTTGCAACCGGCCGATGATTCGTATCGGCCGATCGACACGTCGGCCCCCACAGAGGGGGGCCGCTACTGTTCATTACGCTTGGCGCTAGCCGTTCAGGTTGTCGTTGTCGTTCTCATTCTCGTTATCGTTTGTGTTGCCGTTGCCGCCGGAATTGTCGTTTCCGTTCGTGTTGTCGTTGTCGTTCATATTGCCGTTGTCGTTGGCGTTCGAGTTGCCATTGTCATTCGTGTTGGCGTTATTGTTCGAATTCGCGTTCCCGTTTGTGTTGTCGCCTTTCTGGCTGACGAACGAGTTCAGCAGCGACTGCAACTGTTCGGGCGTGCAGGCCGTCATGCCGGCCAAGCCGGCGGCCGCGCCCAGGGCAACAACAAGTGACACAATTCGACTTTGATTCCTTGTTTTCATTCGTGACTCCGTGACTGTTCTGTTCGATACCTCTTGTTCTCAGGTTGGCAGCGGCGGAATACTGAATCCGCGCCACACGATCGGGCATGCGTCACTTGCACCGATCGGCATCGTGCATTCGCACACATCCATCCAGTGTGTTTGCAGCCGCGCCGTGTATGGTCGCACATTCAAGTCGCGTTAGACTACGCGTCATGAGTGCTACATCGCGGATTTCGTACACCGTTCGGAGAAACCTAGCAATTGCTGTGCCGACACTCGTTTTGATCGGCGGAGCGGCAAATGCAGACGACGCTCCGCCGCCCCTGCGACGAACGACGCAGGTGCAGGATCCGGACACGCTCGGCGTCGGTCGACAGGCGCCGGAGTTTGTCGCGGAATCGTTGCGAAAGCGGACCGTCAATTCATCGATGTCAATGAAAGGCAGGAAAGGGCTCGTCATCGTCATGACGAGTACGGGTTGCCCGCTTTCCCGCAAATACGGATCCCGGATCGCGACGCTGGAGAAGACGTACAGGGATCGACTGCCGTTCGTCTACGTCAATACCGTCCAGTCGGAATCCCTCGATGACATGCGTCGTCAGATTCGCGAATTCGGATTCGCAGGCGCCTATCTCCCCGATCGCGATCGATTGATTTCCCAGGCCCTGCATGCTCGAACGACGACGGAAGTCTTTGTGCTCGACGCCGCCCGTACGATCGTCTACCGAGGTGCCGTGGACGACCAATACAGCATTGGCGCCGCCCTGAACGCGCCCAGGCGAAACTTCCTGCGTGACGCGATGGACGCCGTGATCGACGGCAAGCGGCCGCGGATCGCTGCGACGTTTCCGCCGGGCTGCCTGCTCGATGCAGACGATCGAGCCAGAGAGCCAGTAAGAGACTTGACGTATTACGGTCGTATTTCCCGCATCCTGGCGGAGCACTGTGTGTCGTGTCATCGAACCGGCGGCTCGGCGCCGTTTTCGCTGTCGACGTATCCTTCGCTGACGGGTCGCGTCTCGATGATCGACGCCGTCGTCAGTGCCGAGTTGATGCCGCCGTGGCATGGATCGAAGCCGCCTGCCGGAGAAAACAGTCTCTTCGCGAACGATCGCGCGCTGTCGAAGGCCGATCGCGACGATCTTCTCGCCTGGCTGCGATCGAGCCGACCGCTCGGTCGCCGAAAAGATGCGCCCATCGCGCCGACAATCCCCAACACATGGAACATAGGTCGCCCCGACGAAGTCTATTCGACGTTGTGGCTGGAGCTTCCTGTTGAGGGACCCATGCAGCACGCCCGGATGATCGTCCCCACGAATTTGAAGAAAGATCGCTGGGTGTCCTCGTTCGAGTTCCGATACGACATGCACGACGCCATTCATCATGCGCTCATCTGGATCCTGCCGCCCGGGGCCGTCGTGCCGCCGATCGAGAAGATTCCGACGGCACTGGAGCTGTTCGGTACGTACAGCCCGAGCGACAATGTCGTGCAGCTGGAATCGGATTCGGGCCGCAGGCTGCCGGCTGGTTCGATTCTTCTCGTCGATATGTATGCCCGACCCATGGGGCAGGAAATCAGAACCCGCCTGCGGATCGGCGTGCGATTCTGCGATCACTCGCCGAAACGGGAAATTCGCACACTCGTTCTCTCGGCCGAGTCGCTGGATATTCCGTCGAATTTCGAGAAGGCGGCCAATCGCGTCGAGGCGGTTCTGACGGGCGATGCGCGCATCGCCGCATTAACGCCGTATCTTCGTGCGCGCGGCAAGGCCGTGTCGATCGATCTCGCCTTTCCCGGCGGCGAAACGAATCGACTGCTTGATGCGCCGAGCTACGACTACCGATGGCAGATTCGATATGTGCTGAAGGAGCCGCTCGATGTGTCGGAAGGGACGCGATTCATCGTGACAGGTCAATACGACAATTCAACGGGCAATCCGAACAATCCCGACGCCGACGAGATTCCAGGTGCGGGCATCGAGCCGGATGACGAGGCATTGATGCTGGTGTTGGACGTGATCGACGATGTCAACGATGGATAGTTCAAACGCCCTGCTGGCGCGAAGCGACATCGTTGACTGCCTCGGGGCGTTCCCATTCGAACAAGTCTTCGCAGCTCTCCACATAGCCGCAATTCAGGCAGAGAAGTTTGCAGTGCCGCGCCTCGAGCCGCGTATTTCCGCATCGCGGGCAGCTGGATTTCGGCCGCGCGGCGGGACAGGCAGCGCTGGTTTGTCGTGCGCTCGCGTTCATTGCAATGCCGCCGGTTCGAACATGTTTCGCTGATTCCGCATGATGAACTTTTCCGGATAGCCCAGTTGCGGTCGGCTCGCCCGATCGAGGCGTTCCAGTTGCTCCGCCGTGAATCGGACATCGCACGCCGTAATGTTGTCGTTTAGCTGCTGGATCGTCTTGGGACCGATGATGACGCTGCTGACACCACGTTGGCGCAACACCCACGCGATCGCCGCGGCCGACATGCTGACTTCGAGCTGCTTCGCGATGTCGGCGCACGTTTCCGCAATGCCGAAGTTTCGATCGTTGAGAAACGCCTTCCGCCATTCATTATCCGGCTCGACGGAGCCGAATCGCGAACCTTCGGGTGTCGCGCCGTCGCGCGTGTACTTGCCCGTCAGGATTCCGCCGCCGAGGGGGCTCCAGGGCAACAGGCCGATCCGATAGCGATCGCAGACCGTCGTCACGGATCGTTCGATGTCTCGGCAGACGAGGCTGTATTGCATTTGCGCCGTGATGAACGGCTCCCAGCCATGCCGAATGCAGAGCT